>CAIXMD010000538.1 GCA_903920415.1 uncultured Desulfomonile sp. | reverse complement strand
CCTTGCGGGACAGGTCGGACTCAAAGCCAATGGCACTTGGGTGTCGGATCGTGACTATTTTGAGTTCTGGGGTGGTCGATTTGACCGTCGACTGCGAGTACGTTACCTTGAATCTAATGCCATATTATATAAACAGTCTAATAATTTCCTATTTGAGGCCGAGGCCAGGTACTTCGACAATCTTGACTTGCCCAATAATGCCCTTACGGTTCAGAATCTCCCTACGATTACAGGCACCTTGTTCAGTCTACCATTGAAGTATACCCCATTTTATCTAAGCTCCAATCTCATTTTTGACCATTTCTACGCTCCTATCATGAACGAGCAATGGCTGGGAAGCAGAATGGTGGTCGACACCAGGTTGACCTTGCCTGTAAACCTCGGTCGCTACCTTAAGTTAGAGCCATCCATAACGTACTTAGGCCGAGCTTATTCTGCCGACTATTATCGCCGTGACAAGAGCATAAGCTCTATCAATGCTGTGAGAGCAGACCTTTACCAGATCAACGCTGACATGTTTACCGACCTAAATTCAGTTTACGACGGTTCATTTCTCGGCTTTCAAAGAATTCAACATACCATCCGGCCGAGTTTTGCGTGGACCTACAGGCCTTCCCCCAGCCGGCAAGTCTACCCCTCTTTTGACGATACTGATCGGATGGACCGGGTTAGTCTTGTCACAGCCGAAATGAGGCAGACCCTCACGGGTCGAATAGGAACGGGAGAATACCTTGATTTTGTAACCCTCAGTATTTCTCAAGGGTACGATTTTTTTAATAGCCGCACGGCTGAAGATCCATTAGGAGAGCGACAGGCACTCCGTTTTCCCTGGACCAACACACATGCGGAACTTACCGTCAAACCACATTACCTAGTAGATCTAACGGCTCAGGCGCAGTACGACCCTGTCCTCAATCGCGCGAGAAGGTACAGTTTGAACGTTGGTTTGATGGACCACCGGGGAGACCTTGTTCGCGTCTTACACCAATTCTCAGAGGATGAAAAACTCGAAGACCTTAGCCGCCAGACCAATGCCAATCTTCAACTCAAGCTAACTTCTACATTAGACTGTATTCTTGAGAACCAGTATTCTCATCAGTTCAATTTCTCCTATTTCACGAGCATAGGCTTGAGTTACCACCCGCAATGCTGGAACATTTTGCTGAGGTATTCGGAGGTTCGCGAGCAAGATCCTTTAACTCAGAAAATCAAGGATGCAGACCAGACCGTTTTCGTTACCCTATCCTTATATGGTTTGGGACAGATCTACAGATTTACTAGGGACTGGAGAGAGCTATTAGGGGGGACCGAGGGTGCAGCTTTTTCCATACCGTGACCCTTTAGTAGCCTAGATCCTGAAAATAGTCGGGGCCGGAAGCATTCGTAGACGGACATCTTTCACCGACCGAACAGTGATTCGTTTGAGCAACAAGAGCAGAAAATGGAATATTGATACTTAGGGTCGCCCATTAAGACCAAACTCAAGAAAGTAAGGCCGTACTCTTGACCGAGCATTCAGTCAACCGTCAGTTCGATGAACTCAAGACATTTCTCTTAACTTACGTAATCATAGCACCTCTGTTGTCAGCTCTGTTCGCGGAACACATAGATAATAAGTTCATTGCATGTATTCTTTTTGTTGGTCTTGTAGGGACAGCCTTTTGTTGGTTCAGAAGACGGCTTGCTGACTTAGATGAATGGATCCAAGAGATGGTAAGCCGTATTGATGACCTTGATCAAGTAACCAAGGAGCCTCCGCTGGGCAAAGACGATTAAGATCCAGTTCGCTGTCTGTCTGTTGTGCTTACTCGAAACAGTGCTCAACTAATAGGCTTCTCTTGAATGATCATGGCAAACAATGTATAGAAATAGATTCGTGACATGAGAATCATTTCCGGGAGGTTTAGAGGGCGGCGGTTACCGTCGCTTCGGGGCGGAACGGTCAGGCCGACTACAGAACGGGTTCGCGAGGCTGTATTCAGTACCATAGGAACAGCAATTGAGGCTGCTCAGGTGCTTGATTTGTTCGCTGGGACAGGGGCGTTCGGATTTGAAGCCTTGAGTCGTGGTGCATCCCGAGTCGTTTTCGTTGATAAGAATAGAAAGGTGGCCGGCATCATATCGGAAACCGCCGGCATCTTGGGAGTCAAAGACCAAGTTAAAATTGTGGTTATGGAAGCATTCAAAGCGATTAATGAATTACAAAGAGCAAAAAATCGTTTCGGGATCATTTTCGTCGACCCACCCTATTCATCAAAATCGCTCCAGAGGTTGGTTATTGACCCTTTCTTTCAGAATCTGTTCGAAGAAGATGGCCTATTGGTCATGGAATCTGAAGAACAGGGGCCGGAACTGAGCGTTCCTGATATGTTCAGCAAACAGTTTACAGGCAGATACGGAGACACCTCTGTAAAAATATTTTGTCGTAAAATAGGAGAATTGTGACGATTGGCAACAAGGCAGGGGAAAAAAAGACACGAAAAACTAGCAGTGTATCCTGGAACATTTGATCCGATTCACAATGGTCACCTGGAAATCATCCGTCGAGCGTTGGGGACGTTTGATAGAATGATCGTCGCTGTGGGTGTAAATCCTGAAAAGGAAATCATATTCACCTTGGAAGAACGGCTAGACATGATCCGGAAGGCTCTGGAAGGCAACTCACGCATCGAGTGCGATTCCTTTGATGGTCTTCTGGTCAGGTACGCTGAAAGAAAAAAAGCCCAGGCCATAGTGCGCGGACTAAGAGCTGTATCCGATTTCGAATATGAATTTCAGCTTGCCCTCATGAACCGAAAGCTCAGCCGTAATATAGAGACGTTCTTTCTTATGACTGCGCACCGGTATTTGTATGTCAGTTCTCGCATTATAAAAGCCACGGTCTTAGCTGGAGGATCTCCCGAGGGCCTGGTTCCTGAAAATGTTCTCAAGGTCTTGAAACACAAGTTCCCCAATATCTCCAACCATCGATGAGTAACCCTCACATTCGGGAGAAAGCATGAAGAAAATTCTATCTCAAAGAGCATGTCAACTTAAGCCCTCGGCTACTCTGGCCATTTCCGCCAAGGAAAAAGAACTTAAAAGCCAAGGTGTTAATGTCGTAGGATTTGGAGCAGGGGAACCTGATTTTCCAACTCCAGTTCATATCCGGGAAGCGGCTAAGCAGTCTCTGGATCGTGGTGAGACTTTTTACACACCGGTTGGCGGAACTGCTGAATTAAAGAGTGCCGTTGCTATGAGGTTCTTTGAGGATTACGGCCTGGAATACAAGCCTGAAGAAATATTAGTCTCTTGCGGGGCCAAACACAGCCTATATAACATTTTTCAGGCAATTTTAGATCCAGGGGATGAGGTAGTAGTTTTTGCTCCCTTCTGGGTTTCCTACCCTGAGATGATTGCTTTGGCAGGCGGGTTACCAGTCATCGTCCCTACTAAAGAAGATGATGCATTCGTGCCGGATCCAGAAAGGGTTAAATCGGCCATAACAAGTCGCACGAAGGCTTTGCTTGTCAATTCTCCATCCAATCCTACTGGAGCTGTGTATCCTCGGGCTGTGCTCCACAAACTCGCCGCGCTGGCGGATGAACACGACTTAATGGTTATATCGGACGAAATCTACGATAAGCTGATCTACGATGGCCTTGAATTTACCCCTATTGCCGCCATACCGGGCATGAAAGACAGATCGATCTTGGTAAACGGGGTATCCAAGAGCTACGCAATGACTGGTCTTAGAATCGGTTATTTAGCAAGCACGAGGAGGGAACTGGTTAAGGCGGCTACCGACATTCAAAGCCAATCGACTTCCAATCCCTGCAACACAGCGCAAGCTGCGGCCGTAGAAGCCCTAACCGGTCCTCAAGGCGAGGTGCGGCGCATGCGGGAGATTTTCGAACGTAGGAGAGACTTGATGCTGGCCCAGATTAATAGCATACCAGAACTTTCCGTGGTCAAGCCGACTGGAGCTTTCTACGCCTTTGTAAACACTTCTCTCCTTTCCGGCCGAAACACTATTGCCGACTCGACCGATGTCGCTAATTATCTACTTGAACGCCATCATGTAGCGTGCGTACCTGGAGGACCTTTCGGGTCAAATAATCACATTCGACTTTCTTTCGCGACAAGCGATGAGATGATCCTGGAAGGTATGAACCGCATACGCATTGCGTGCCAAGAACTGGCATGACTGACGGACGCCCCCTGATTCTGCTGACAAACGACGATGGAATTCATGCTGAAGGACTCCGTTACCTCCACTTGGTAGCAAGCAAGTTGGGGCAAGTCAAAATAGTAGCGCCCGACACAGAACAGAGTGCGGTGGGTCACTCCATAACCTTGTATGACCCGATAAAAGCACATGAGGTTATGAAAGACGGGGTCTTCTATGGTTATGGGATTAGCGGCACACCTGCGGATTCGGTGAAGCTAGCCCTTTACTCACTCTTGCCTCGTCCCCCCGATCTGGTTATGTCAGGAATTAACAACGGGTCCAATTTGGGCATCAACGTTCTCTATTCCGGGACAGTCTCAGCGGCTACTGAGGCGGCCATTCTCGGAGTCCCGGCGATGGCTATTTCCCTTGCACAAAAAAAGGACCCCCCCTTCGGTTGGGCTCTCACGCATATTGAGTTGCTGGGTAGATGGATTTTAGAACAAGGCTTGCCTCGGGGAGTGGCTTTGAACGTCAACGTGCCAGCGCTCCCGCCCGAGAGAATAAAGGGATTGAGACTGACGCGGCAAGGGCTCTCCAAGTTTCGGGAGAGTGTTGAGCAACGTGAGGATCCACGAGGAAATGTCTATTATTGGCTGTCAGGACAAGGCACCGAGGATGAAACCAGCGACGAGGTAGATATCACTGCCTTGGCACACGGCTATGTTTCAATAACTCCTCTCTTCTACGATTTGACCGCACATTCCCATAGAGAAGAATTGGCATGTTCTCTGAAAAAGATTTAGCAGCAAAGAATAGCGATGAGACAAGAGGTGAAATCGAGACGGCTCTCGGGCATCTTTTTCAAAATCCATCATTGCTGCTCAATGCTTTGACTCGCCGTAGTTTCTGGCATGAGAACAGAGAGACGTGCTCGGAGCACAACGAGAGGCTTGAGTTCCTCGGGGATGCAGTCTTGGGATTGGTAATTGCCGACATCCTTTACCGAGAATTTCCCGGCGATGAGGAAGGAGAGCTGCAAAAAAAAAGAGCGAGTCTAGTGAACCGAGCAGCTCTTGCCCGGTTGATGAGACAACTCAGGATCAGTAATTTCATCCGGATGGGCCGAGGAGACGATCTATCCGGGTGCCGTAACCGAGATTCGATCCTGGCTGACACACTCGAGGCTCTGGTTGCGGCAGTATACCTTGACGGAGGATTCTCCGATGCAAAAAGACTAATAGAGAGGCATTTCTATCCGCTCATCGAGCGATGTTCAACGAGGGACGGGATGGATGATTATAAAAGCATCCTTCAGGAAAAGGCCCAAGCGGTCATCGGCATTACTCCGACCTATGAAGTGGTTGATCAATGGGGGGAGGAGCATTGCAAGATTTTTTCCGTGGCGGTATACCTTGGAGACAAGATCGCTGGGGTCGGAACAGGAAAAAACAAGAAAGAAGCAGCTCAAAACGCTGCAAGTGAAGCCCTGAAAACATTGGAATAGTTTTATTGATCTTATGGGTAAAGCACAAGCCATATTGGGATATCGCGGGAACCGGGGGCAGGGACTGGAATGGCCAAAATTGACTCAGGAGACTCTCATTAAACGCTACCAGCGTTTTATTGTAACGCCCTAACAATTTTAAAGTACCTGTTTTTGAGGGTTGAGAGCACTTCCTGTACAAGTTAAAGGAGAAGCCTCGGTGAAAATACTGGTCATAAATACCGGCAGTTCATCACTGAAATACGACCTCTTCGAAATGACGAATGAGTCCGTCCTCTTTGGAGGCCAGATTGAGGGGATTGGACTGCACGGGTCTACACACGCTACTGGGGTTGGATGTGGTAATCAAACGCTCCAACGAAGGGCAGTGAATGATCACGGAGCTGCTCTGGATGAAATGCTGAACACCCTTATAATGGGGCCTTTATGTTCGCTGGACGAGATTACCGGGGTCGCTCACCGTGTTGGACATGGTGGCAAATATCTAGGCCCAAGACTCGTGACGCCTGATGTGATAGCCGAACTACAGCGCATGGTTCCCTTCATACCGCTTCATCTCCCAGCGATGATAAGAGAAATCGAGTTGTGCCGGATGCTCATGCCCGATGCTGTCCATGTTGCTGTAAATGACGCTTGGTTTCACTCCACGATTCCTGACGAGGCGGCTGTCTACGGGCTGCCTTACCGTTATTTTCTTGATAAGGGATATCGCAGGACAGGGTATCACGGATTTTCTCATTTTTATGTCTCTGCGAAAGCAGCCGAGTTTTTGGGACGGACACTTAAGGAGCTTAAGATTATTTCCTGCCACCTCGGCAACGGAGCGAGCATTTGCGCTATAAATTGCGGAAAGTCCGTGGACACGACCATGGGTATGAGCGCTTTGGAGGGACTAATAATGGGAACCCGCTCAGGAGATGTCGACGCGGGGCTGCTTTTAGTGATAATGAAAGAAGAGTCCATGTCCCCTGACAGTTTGGTCGAAATGCTCTACAAGGAATCGGGGTTGCTCGGGTTGAGCGGTGTAAGCCGCAACATGCAGGAGGTCGAAGAAGCTTACCGGAAAGGAAACATAAGGGCGACACTTGCTTTTAACGCGTTCTGTTACAAAGTGAAGCGTTATGTTGGGTCTATGCTTATGGTTCTTGGAGGATGCGACGTTCTTATATTCACAGGAGGTATCGGAGAGAATAGTCCCAGTGTAAGGTCAAAGGTCCTGGAAGGGGCAGATGGAGTGGGATTTCTAATTGACGAGGAACTGAACCGAAGTCAGAGGCTCTCTTCCAACCATTCCGTCGTGGACATTTCAGCCTCTTCCTCCCGGGTCAAGGTACTTGCCGTCAAGACCTTCGAGGAACTCATTATGGCCAGGCAATGCAGGGACATTGTCGAAAAGCTTAAAAATGAAGGCAAATGAGGCATTGACCCGGTACGTGATTTTTCCTTACCACTCTTACCGCAAGTGGCTACTATTCGCTTTGCCAATGTCAGTCGCCGGATCTTTTAGGTCGAAAAAACTATTATAGTCCTTGCTAGCGCCAGCGAGAACCTTTTCCGCCTGATCCCTGTCTGTCGGGGCGATCAGGGCGGTCAGGCCGGTCTGTTCTCGGACGGGCCTCGTTGACTTTAAGACTTCGACCCATGAAATCTTTCGAATCAAGCTCTTGGATAGCTCGGAGTCCTTCTTCTCGCTCAGGCATCTTCACAAAGCCGAATCCTCTTGCACGGCCTGTGAATTTGTCGGATATAATGGTCGCTGACTCCACCTGACCAAAGCTTTCGAATAGTTCTTTGAGTTGTTCCTCGTTTGTGTCGAAAGACAGGTTGCCGACATAAATGTTAATAGCGGCCAATTCTTTACTCCTTGTGAGAAAGGTCCCTCTTCGTCTCTACGCGATTGAGTCGGCAAGGGGAAATATCCGTATCCTATAGGGAAACCGAATGATTGAAGAAAGGGGTGTAAGCACGAGCGTCTTCAACCTAAAGTCCTGATTCTTGCTTCGCGCCCGTTATACTGATCGGACGGGAGGGAAAGGCAAGTCATGGTCGAGGTTATACTGTAATGTAGGCTGCGATTATTGTCAAGATATTTCAACGAATGGGAAAAGCGTCTCCAATAGAATTGTGAATGAAAAAACCGCGATTTAATTGATTACAATTAATTCAGAAAACTCCGTGAAAGGGTAGACTTCAGGTCTGCCGCTGAAAGCATAACTCCACTAGCAGGAATCCCTTGCATCACTTTGCCCCGAACTGTTTCAGCAGATCCACCAACTCGTAATGGCCGTGAGATAACGCAAGGTTCAAGGCCGAAATGCCCTCATTGTTTTTGGCATTGAAATTCACCCCTGTTTCCAGAAGCATGGTCACCACTTCCTTGAAGCCTCTTTTGGAGGCCTCTATCAAAGGGGTATTCCCTTCATTGTCTGAGATATTGGTGTCAGCCTTAGCGCAAAGAAGAATTTCCACAAGCTCAGGCTGCTCGATAGTACGGTCGCCATTGAAACTTATCTGTTGTCTCGACAGGGCGGGGGACATATGGATGCCTCCAGTGGGTTGCGAGCCTGCCGCACCCGTACAAGCCCATATAAATGGGGTTCTACCTTCTTCATCACACGCGTTAACGTTTGCTTCCCTTTCCAGAAGAAGTTTCGCCACCTGAACCTTTCCTAAACGGCAGGCGTCTATCAAAGAAGTCCTTCCATATTCATCTTCGGAATCGACGGCTGCACCCGAGTCAAGCAGCAGTTTCACGCAATCGGCTTGACACGACCGACAAGCCGACATCAAGGCCGTCACCCCATCCTCGTCTCCGTAGTCAATCTGTGCATTCCGATCCAGAAGCAATTTGACCACATCGGTGCAGCCTGCCCGAGCAGCTCGCATCAAGGCTGTCGAATCTGACTTATCCCTCGCGTTAACATCAGCGTCGCTTTCAAGAAGAATTTTCACCGATTCAGTATGACAACCGCGAGCAGCTTTCATTAAAGCGGTCGCGCCGTACTGATCGAAAACATCAAAATCAGAGCCTTTCAACAGAAGAAGCCTCACAACTTCGGCATGGCCTGCAGCGCTCGCCCACATTAAGGCAGTCCAACCTCCAGAATCTGATAAATTGACGTCAGCGCCCTTGTCCAAGAGGATTCCTGCTGCTTCCACATGACCTCCTCGAGAAGCCAAAATCAACGAATCGCTCCCGTCTTTGTTTCGCGCACTCAGGTCTGCTCCTCTATCCAGCAGTATCGCGATTGCCTTCGAGTAGCCTTTCTCGGCGGCCACAAGCAACGCTGTGTATCCCTTTTCGTCTATGCTCTCTATATCGGCTCCGCGTTCCAGGAGAAAATCCACAAGGTTCGCACGCCCTTCAGCGGAAGCACATATGAGAGCGGTTTGCTGATCATCTGTTCTTGCATTGACTTGGGCTCCATGATCCAAGAGCAATGCAGCCACTTCCCTGGAGGCTTTTTCAGAAGTACACCAGGCAGCGGCGATGATAAGCGCAGTAGCTCCACTATATTGATTCCGTGCATCTACATCTGCTCCTGCTTCAATAATTTCCCTTATTCTGACAACATCTCCGGATTCCGCTGCCCAAACAAGAATATCTCCAGTATCTATAGGCGTCCCGCAGTCTGGACATTTGTCCGAAGATAAAGCCAACTCTTTCCCACATTCACTGCAGTGTGTCATCTCCACCTCCCTCGGCCTGCTGACCTACCGTAAAAAAGTCAAACAGATAGCCGACCAAGGTTTTTTCACATTCATCCTGTACGAAAAAAAACTGAGTATGGAAGAAAGCCGAAATGGATTTTTCAAGGGATAATATACACGGAAACGCACAGACTCATTCATGCCAAAAAGCTGCCTAGGAATTTTTTCCAGACAAAATCCTACCAGAATCCGGTTTCTCTCACCCCGTCCGATACCCTTTCGGGACTGTCACCAATAATAGCGTGTAACTGATTCGAGAGGGTAGAGTCTTTTATAAGAGTTTCAGTTTCTTTAAGAAGGCTAGTTATTACTTCTATACGGGGAGGTTGTTCAACTAGTTGGAGTGCCTTACGAAAGTCTTCTCGAGCCTGAAGGTATTGTCCTAGTTCCTTTTTTGCTACTCCGCGATTTGCATGAGCCAAACCGTGTGACTGTTGCATACTTATGACCTTTGAAAAAACGTTGATCGCCTTATCAAATTGTCGATTAAGGAGATAGGCTCGTCCCAGCTTGTAATATATATCCGCTGTTACGGTGCCGGAATCGATGTCTATGGCATCGGAAAAATCCTTGATGGCCAACTCATATGATCTCAAGGCTTCGTGGGCAATCCCCCGGTAGATGAGAGCTTGCGTATCATTGGGTTCGGACCTGAGAGCTGCATCCAAGTCTACCATGGCATTTCGATATTGGCCCAGCATCACACGAGTTCGTCCCCGGAGCGAAAGAACAGGAAGATTGCCTGGCTGTTTTTCGAGGGCTCTTTCGAAATCCTTGACTGCCTCAGTAGGACGTCCGAGATCCAGAAGCGTCCTCCCACGTGTGACATAGACTGCGGGACTTGTTTCACCCAATTCCAATAAACGCGTGTAATCTTCAAGAGCCTCTTCATTACGGTCCATTTTGCTGAAAACCACTGCTCGATTGGAAAGAGCTTTAACAAACTTTGGATCCAGTTCGATTGCCCTTGTAAGATCTCTCTTTGCTGAATCCAAATTTCCCAGGATTGATTGAGCCCAGCCACGGTTATTAAAGGCTTCGGAATTGTCGGGGTCCAGGTTTATAGCCTCATTATAATCTTGGACAGCCCTTTTTGTTTCTCCAGCACCAATAAAGACATTGCCGCGATTCATCCATGCTTTTGCGTTTTTCGGGTTAAGCTCCAGGGTCCGGTTAAGATCGTCTAGGGCGTTCTGCGTTTTCTTCAGGCTCTGATAAGCTGACGCTCTGAGTAGATATGACTCGCTATCAAGCGGGTAGAGGTTCAGAGATTCAGTCAAATCTTGGATCGCGGCATCTGGATTGCCAAGAGCTGCCGCCGCTTCGGCCCTCACTCTGAGTGCGCCGGTATGCTTGGGATCCGACTTCAGCACCCTATCCATGTCTGCTGCCGCCTTGTCATACATATGCCTATGCACATAGATTACTCCTCGTGCGTAAAGAGCATCATGTATTTCGGGGTCTATGGCGATGGCTTGGTTGAAGTCGGCGAGAGCCAAGTCCTCTTTCGTTCTAGAACGGTAGGCTACGCCACGGTTAAAATAGGCTCGAGCGAAATATGGATCACGGGCAATTGCTCGTGAATATAGTCGAATCGCTTCATCCAGATCCCATTTCCAGTGGGCCTCAACGGCCTCGGCATACAGGGTCTTGGCGTCTTCCGCAGCCCGTACAAAGAGCGGTTGGCTCAGTACCAGAAGAATCAACGGTAAAAAACGAAAGAACACTCGAAATGAAACCAATGTCTTGACCTATGAAGCGGAAATATGGATCAGTGATTTCTCCCACCCCTGGGCTGAGTCTCAACTCTCTCCATTCTTTCAAACGCAAGCCTTATCCGTATGTATTGCGACCACCCTGCCCTTCACCTTTGTAAAAGCCTAGCATTTGGCCAACAGCCTATTTTTGAGAAGGACTTCATTTATAATCTGTCGTATGTTCACTATGGTGTCATCGAGTTGTGATAATATCCTTAACCCTGGCAGTGCTTACCTGTAGTCTTCCGGCCACAGGCGGTGCTCCACTTCCCTCAGGCAACCTGAGTGCCATTGTGAAATCTGCCTTAGCTCTCATAGAATCTCCCATGAATTCGAAAGCTATTGCTCTATTCAAATAGGCTTCTCGAAATTTGGGATCCAGCTCTATGCTCTTGGTGAACTCTTTGATCGCTTGGACAACTAACCCTTTTTTCCCGAGAGCCATACCCAAATTATAATATGACGCGGGATCTTCTGGGCGAGCTTCTAGGAGCCTTGTGAATAATTTTACTGCATGGTCGTAATCTCCTGCCTGCTCCTTCAAGGTTCCCAGGAACACCAGGTTCTCGGGGTCTTCTTCCAGTTCCACAGCGCGCTCCAGGTCCTTCATGGCCAGATCCCGATGGCCCTTTTCCAAGTGGCAAGCCGCCCTGAAGCTGTAAATAGATGCGTTTGTATGTTCAAGTTGCAGGGCGCGTGAAAAGTCTTGTATGGCTCTTGGACACTCACCATGGCTCTTATAGATCCAGCCCCTGTTTATGTAGGCCCTTGTAAGATCAGGATTCAAAGAAATTGCCTTGGAGACATCTCGCAGTGCCTGGGTAATGTTTCCCTTCTTAAAATATACCCAGCCTCTGTTATTATATAGATCCGCGTAGCCAGGGTTTATGAGAACCCCCCGGTTGTAATCATCAATTGCACTCTCTAATTCTTCTTTCTTAACGTAGGCGTTGCCCCTCTGGAAATAAGCGAGAGCATACTGGGGATTTAGTTCTATCGCCCTCGTCAGGTCTTTGATCGATCCTTCATGATCGCCGGTCTTTAGCCTGGCATTTCCTCGATTGTAGTATGCGATTGTATAGTCAGGATTGAGCTGTATGGCTCGATCGAAATCTCTTATGGATTTCTCAGGGTTGTGTTCCTGTAGAAATGCCCACCCTCTGTTGTTGTAGGCGTCTGGGTCAGTAGGGTTTATCAGGATCGCACGGGTGAAATCCTTTATGGAGCGCTCAAGATCTCCCTTGCCATGATAGGCGTTTCCTCGGTTGTAGTATGCCAAAGCGTAATATGGATTCAGTTCGATGGCCTTGTCAAAATCTTCTATGGCTTTGTCAAAATCTCCCAGTCTATAATATGCGCTACCACGATTGTTAAATGGTGTAGCCAAACGAGAATCAATTTGAATGGCTCTCGTATAGTCGCTGATAGCTTGTATGTTGTCACCGAGCTTTTCGTAGGCTAATCCTCGCCGATAATATACGTCGGCATCCGTAACTCCCATTCGAATGGCCTTCGTGAAGAAATCCACTGCTCCCCTGTGGTCTCCTGATCTCTGAGCGAGTTTGGCATTTTCAATATAATCTTCCGCTTTTCGATCAAGAGCCTCTCCCGGGCTGAATATAATGAGGATCAATCCCAGGGCTACCCCGGGCCAAATTTTCACTCTCATCATTAAAACTCCCTTTCTCACAGGGATATATAGCCTACAATCTTAGCACAACATGAAGATAATTGTCTACCACAATATGACTCGTTGTTATTTTCAATTACACATTCGAAAAAACTCATAGCAAGCCAAACCTACACCCCCTATAGTCTGAGTTTTTCCTCATCATGCCATGTCATAGGTGACAGCCATTTTATATGATTAGTCCCTTGTATCACGGGGATTAACCCTCACACTTGACAAGTGACTCTAAAGCCTCCTTCACTTTGGCGATCTCATTTTCCAGTTCCAGCAGCACCTCTTGAGCACCACTCATGACTCCACTTATCCCAATTCTTTCAAGTTTCTGGGCAAATTCAAAGGCTGCATGCGCTGAGAAAGTCCCGAGAGAGCCCTTCAACCTGTGGGCAGATTTGTTCAATGCTTCAGGATCTCCGCGTCCCACTGCCTCCCTG
>CAIXMD010000537.1 GCA_903920415.1 uncultured Desulfomonile sp. | reverse complement strand
CTCCTTTCGTACGAGATACCCTCCCTGTACAAACATGGGCTGAAGAAGTGAGGGGTTACGGCAAATTACAAAAAAAAGGAACCCTGAACCTGCTACGGTGGCAAGAAAAGGTACTCGTGCAGACTGGTTTTGAAATATTTGGACTATCGTTGCGGCGGAACCTTCGACGAGAAGATCGTCAATACGAACCGCCGTAGTTTTAGGATTCGGGGTATCAAGAATTTCGTCAATGACTTGTTCCAAGACTTGAGATGGAATTTTAGATACGGCATCCGAAAGACGCGGGCAGTTACGATCAAGATATTCGTTGAGAGCAGGAGCGTCCATGTTTGTGAAAGACCCTGGTTACAATTGGTTGCGTGTAAATGTAGGTTTATCGATCATCCTGAGGGAAAGCCCCCATACTTCCCATAAAATCAATAGATAGTTACCCTCTCCCCGGTTTCTTCACGAACCCCAATCTCGCCTATCCCCCAGGCCTCCACATTGTGGCTTTGAAGTATCGCAAGTGACTTGTCCACTTGATCCCGACTCAGGATGAGCACCAGTCCCACGCCCATGTTGAAGGTTTGAAACATCTCACGATCTTCAAGGCCCGCTTCTCGCTGCAGCATGTGGAAAATGGGAGGGACTTCCCAGGCTCCTTTTCGTATCATTACTCTACATGTTTCTGGTATTACCCGAGGAATGTTGCCTATAAATCCCCCTCCGGTAATATGGGCAATTGCAGAAATTCTTACACGATCCAATAGATCAAGAACCGGTTTAACGTATATTGCCGTCGGGGTCAGGAGGACTTCGCCAAGGGGTTTCCCGAGATCTGCCGGGGAGGATAGTAAGGAATATCCTTTACGCTCCAGCAGTACCTTTCTCACTAGGCTGAACCCATTACTATGCAAGCCTGATGACGCTATCCCGACCACTTGGTCTCCAGGTTTTACAGCAGATCCGTCCATAGCCTTGGGACCGTCAACTATTCCCACACAGAAACCTGCCAAGTCATATTCCCCAGCAGGGTAAAAGTCAGGCATCTCGGCTGTCTCTCCGCCTATGAGGGCACAGCCCGCCAACTCGCAGCCGCGGATGATCCCGGCGATTACTGAGCGGATAGTTTGAGGTTTGATTGCGCCGGTTGCAAAATAGTCTAGAAAAAACAGTGGCTCCGCCCCAGTGACCAGAATGTCGTTCACATTCATTGCAACTAAATCGATGCCCACCGTATCGTGAATGCCGCTCAGGAAGGCAATCTTAAGCTTGGTTCCGACCCCGTCGGTAGCCGAAACTAGAACCGGGTCATGGTATCGGTTCCATCTCGGGCGAAACATGGCTGCGAATCCCCCCATTTTGCCAACAACTTCCGTCCTGAACGTGGTCCTGATACTGCCGGCTAATGAACTTATGACCCTTTCGGCTAGTTCACTATCGACACCCGCATCTTTATAGGTAATTTTCTTCGACATTTTTTAATGATTTCCATAGCTTTTTAAATTAAGTCCTTCTGAGATTTCAGAAGCCTTTGCCCAAACCCATGTCTTTAGTTGTTCCTCGTCCACTGTGGTCAATCTACCGCTTCTCACAACAAACTTGCCGTTTACAATTACGTCCCGTACGTCGGAGCCTCGTCCGGCATAAACAAGATCGGATATGGGATCATACATCGGGAAAAGATGTGGGCGGTTGAGATCTACGACTATCACATCCGCAAGTTTTCCCGGTTCCAGGGAACCTATTCGGTCAGCCATGCCTAAGACTCGAGCGCCACTGGATGTGGCCATACGAAGGACAGTGCGCGCATTTAAAGCCTCTGGATCATTTGACCTTAGTTTAGCCATGAAGGAAGCAGAGCGCATTTCTTCAAAGAGGTCCAAATTATTGTTACTCGCCGGCCCGTCAGTCCCGATGCCGATAGTCACTCCTCGACGTATCATATCCTGGATCGGTGCGGCCCCAGAAGCAAGCTTCATATTGCTCTCCGGGCAGTGAACCACCTTAGTACCTGATTTACAAAGCATCTCCTGTTCTTGGTCTGACACATGGATAGCGTGCACGGCAACAAAATCTTCTCCAAGAACCCCCAGCCCATCCAGATGAGCTACAGGCCCTGATCTGTAACGAGACTTGATTTCTGAAACTTCCCATGTCGTTTCAGAAACGTGAGAAAAAATAAGTAATCCGTTATTTCGTGCCAGTTCAGCCGCAGCTCTAAGAGTTTCAGGCCTGCAGAGATATGGAGAATGGCAGAAAAAGGCGGGCGTTATCAGCGGGTCATCCGGACACGATGCCAGGAATCTCCCGGCCCTTTCTTTCCAAGATCCCGAGACAGATGCATCTGGTGTAGGGACGTCAAGGATACCCTGCCCGATTACGGCTCGTAAGCCCACTTCTATTGATGCCTGGGCTGCCATTTCCATGTGGAAATAACCGTCCGCAAAAGTGGTGATCCCGTTAAGTGCCATTTCCACCGCGGACAGCATCGTCCCGAGATAAACGAACCTAGAGTCCACATGTTGAGCTTCTGCAGGGAAAATATAATCGTTTAACCAGCGGTCGAGATTAAGGTCATCGGCCAATCCTCGAAGAAGGCTCATGGCCGCGTGAGTATGGCAATTGATCAGTCCAGGCATTAACAGGCAGTTGGAACAATCTATTACGCCATCCCATCCAGTTGGCAAATCGTTAGGTAAATTAACAGACCCCAGACGGTTTCCGATTATCTCCGTTTTTCCGTGAGGCAAGACTTCCGGGTGATCCGGATCAGATAGTATCAGCCCATTAACAAGTATCATTTTAGGAACTGCTGAATTTGTCTTCCTTGTGTATTAAGAACTAATTTGAATTCTAATGCCCTATTTTATTGTTTTTTCATAGAGCAAGCACGAATACCGATTCCACTGTCTATTCATTCGTTAAGGTATTTTACCCGGAACGTGGACCATAATCCTTAATAACTGATTTAGATAGGTCCATTTTTCATGGTTCGGCGAAGCATTTCCTCGAGAACGTCAGATATGTCCGGCTCGGCCAGACCTGCGTTGGTTATGACTTTTTCCATGGAAATCGGTTCCATGGCATCAGGAAGATTAACATTCGTCACTGCCGCCAGCACGAGTGTCCTAAATCCTACCTGTCGGGCCACAATTACTTCTGGAACCGTACTCATACCAACCGCGTCGGCCCCGAGCATTCTGAGCATTCGCGTTTCGGAAGGAGTTTCGAGGCTAGGCCCGTCAACGGCCGCATATACACCGTACCGCACAGGTATCTTCAAATCAAGTGCTACTTTCCCGGCAAACTCAATGAGTTCACAGTCGTAAGGCTGGCTCATGTCGGGAAATCTAGGGCCGAGCCTTTCGTCCGTGATGCCCCTCAGCGGATTATCTACCTGCAGATTTATGTGGTCCGTCACGATCATGATGTCACCGGTACGGAAAAGTGGGTTGAGCCCGCCGGCAGCGCTGTTGATAAACAATAATTCTGCGCCAAGCGCTTTCATGATGCGCACCGGGAAAGTGACCTGTTGGAGGCTGTAACCCTCGTAATAATGAAAACGCCCCTGCATTGCTACTACGTTGCAGCCTGAGACTGTCCCAAAAAGCAGGTTACCCTTGTGGCCTTCGACGGTCGATTCAGGAAAATGAGGAATTCGGTTGTAGGGGATTTGTTCGTTGATCTGAATTCGTGCAGAAACTCCTCCAAGTCCTGTTCCCAGAATTATACCAACCCTCGGGACCAGGGCCGAACTGGAACGAAGAAATCCAGCCGCATCCTGAACTGATTCATATAGACCTTTCATATTAACTCAACGACTACCCTCATCTGCGCTTCCACAACATCGTCCAAGAGTCTGTGCGCACGGTTATCCCAATAGCCTCCGCATGGGCTGAGAACAACAATTCATTGACATTTAGTATCTTAACCTATCATTTTCAGAGGTGATATGTCAGTATCATTTTCCTTATGATGTGTACCTTTACTCTAATGATCCCATTTTCTCGGCGTTATTATAATCAACAGTAGTCATGAAATTGATCGTAACCATTGATGTGGAGGAAGAAGGACTTTTCCGGGGCAGGTAC
This sequence comes from uncultured Desulfomonile sp., assembly GCA_903920415.1. Classification (GTDB taxonomy): domain Bacteria; phylum Desulfobacterota; class Desulfomonilia; order Desulfomonilales; family Desulfomonilaceae; genus CAIXMD01. The sequence goes on along the minus strand of CAIXMD010000537.1, from coordinate 7,134 downwards.
GATCCCTTTGACGTGCCTGTCAGTAACGTTCCGGTTCTGTCAAGGCTTGATCGGGTTTTCCAGGAGTGGGGAATTCGGCCTACGTTGCTATTGACTTATCATGTTGTTAGGTTTGAGCCCTACCATGATCTCCTGATCGACTTGAAAAATAGATGGGGAGCGGAAATAGGGGCTCATCTACATCACTGGAACACGCCTCCTTTACGCGTCCTGCCTTACAGCGAGCCCATCCCCTCCGAACTGATTCCAGAGGATCTTCTCACCCAAAAGATGAACAGTCTTCTAGAGGCTTTCAACCCCATCGGAGTATCGCCACTTTCATTTAGGATGGGACGCTTCAATATGGGGCCCAAAATGTTTTCAGTACTTGAGAAAACCAATATCCTTGTGGACAGCAGCTTAGCCCCCATGCGGAGACAATACGGGGGACCGAATCATTTGAACGCGCAGATTGATCCCTATTTCCCTGACCCAGCAAACCTCCTGGTTTCCGGAAGCTCGCCCATACTGGAAGTCCCTATTACCATAGTGCCTCTTACCGCGAGGTTAGGCCATTGGCTCGAACGACTACGGACCCGATCAATTTTCCCGGAAGCTCCTATTTCGTGGTTTGCTATGAACCTAGGCTCGCTGCCCATCCAGCCGGCATGGACTGGGCTTAGAAGGTTGAAGTCTGCAACCTATCTACATCGTGAAAGGGGCGGCCAGGTGTTGACGATATTCTTTCATTCTTCGGAATTAATTCCCGGCTCATGTCCCCAGCACCCTACTGCTGAACATGTTGACCGATTCCTTGACAAGTTGAGTAGATTCCTGACGTGGCTCCACAGGTCTATGGCTGTTGAGTCCTTAACTTTGTCAGACCTACGCAAGACCTATGGCCCATGATTATTTGAGACTAGGCCTCAGGTCTCTGAAAAAAGCCCAGATCGAAATGACACGGCTCAACATGTTTGGTAGCATTCTGTTGTGATGTCTTGTAGGTTCTGTCCTCTGTTTCAAAAGATCCTAGAGAAGTCTATTCTTAGTGCGGTATTGTTGATGTACCTGCGCAGGGTGAACTCTGTGGTCACTTGCTCCAAAGTGACAGAGAGCCCCACATTTTTTAGTTCTTTCAATATGAGGTCCGGCGTATGTCGAAAATTCATTCGTTGAAGGACCTGGTGAATAGTATGAACCGATGCGTTTCCCGGAGGCGGTATGGTTCTATTTTCACGAGTCGAAACGCAGTGAAAGTTCAAGTTTGTTTCGTAGTCACCTACATGGGAAGCCAAGTTCACCTCAGGCTTGGACGAATCTTTTTCGCCCACTTCAGTATCACGATAGCGGCGAAGAATAGTATCAGTGAGGTTTTGCTGGCAGAGATATAGAGTGGAGGAAAGATCGTAGATATCTGTGGGGCGTTGTTCTTCCACTTCTATATATGTGGTACCGAAAGGTCGTTGAGAATTTTCCGAGAATGGTTCGTTTCTGTTAACAATCAGGTCTATGATTGTATTTCCCATTGAACAGGACAGCGAAATGGGGTTGTCTCCTGTATCAATGCCCTGGTGTCGTATCTTATCCATTATAAGTTTATGGCCGTGAGTTGCGGTAATCCGTTGGATTACCTGCTGCATAAAGAAGGGATTCGTGTTGAATTTTTCCGAGAGAATGATCCTATGCATCTTTTGAAGATGCATTTCTAGAAAATAACTTTCCGATTCAACGTACATACTTACGTTTAGGCCTTGTGCCTCACTGGCTAGGTACCGTCTCCAAATTTCTTGCAGATTATACTCCTTCATTAGTCCGAGAACTGTAATCAAGTCGAAACCGTCAACAGGACGATTCTCTTTCCGGCATACCGGATAAAAATGATCCATAATTACTGAATCCTTTAATTAGGTGTGGATACGGCATTCATTATTTAAGGAGAAAACCGGCCTTGCTCAATCATAATCAATGAATTTCAAGAAAAACCTCTTTGCCCCTTTCTTTCAATAGACTTGCTATTGCATGGACACTGCGGCTTTTAAAGCCCATCTCCTGGGGCAGGTTCGGATTCAGGTGGGCGGGGTTGATAGCTTGGCCAAGAAACATATAGACAGTGTCGGCAAATAGAAGTTCCCAGGCCAGGCGACTAGACCCGTCCCGCTGACCGACAAGTTCTTCGGTTTCCGTCACCTTCTCCAGTATCTCCAATGTGTGGTTCACGGTGTGCACACCTTCGGTGACCAAGTCTATCCCTTCCATCTTGCCGGTGGGTGGAATCTTGTTCGTCATCGTGGAAAGATCAACGGTAATATCTTTGCCGAGCTTCTTCCCGAGTATCCCGGCGGTAGTGCCGCCACTAACGATTTTTCGCCCTGGGAGTTCCAGAAACCTCTTGACTACAACCTCATCTTCTTCACGATTGAATGGAGGCCCTATCATGAAGGAGCCAAATCGTTTTGGGCGTATTTTCAAAACACCGACAGTTGTGTCGTCACCCGGTTTGTCCTCGTAGAGTTGTCGAGCCTGATCTACGAGGATCTGAGCAACTTTTTTTGCCGAAATATCCTCGTAAATCTGTGTTTCAAGAAACTTGGCAATCTTTGACCAATCCCATCCAAGGTTCAGCAGACCCCCTATTCCGGCATGGATTTCCCCATCGCTCACTGTCACCAGCCAGTCTCCAGACTCCACATGGACATGCGACTCCCGAATTTTACGGGTGCCGATGATTCTTTCCCTGTATTTCAACTGACTGACGTAGCCTCGTTTGAGATAGAAAGTAGGGGGATTATCGAATTCCGCGAGGTAAGCTCTTCCGTCTTCTTGCACCTTGAGCAGAGTGAACGTACTATAAGCTATTTTCCTGACCTTACATTCCGGGAGCGTATCTGTGAGAGTATAAACAACTTCTTCCAGAGGGAGCCCTCTTTCTATGAGACGAGTAGCAATCTTGGTTGTAAGAGTAGCCAGGATATTGGCCTTTACACCGCTACCCAACCCATCGGAAAGGACCATGAGTTTACCGCCGGTTATTGGGGCTACCGACAAGGAATCGCCGCAGAGAATCTCCCCGTGCTTGCATATATTTGCACCCCCTGACTCAATAAAAAGCGGTTCAGTCATCGGGATGCTCCAAGGTTTCCCGCAAGTTTGATCAACTCGAAAAGCACTGCTTTTGTCTCGGCCGTGGTCTCTCCCAGTAGTCCTGCTATCTCCTGGGCTACTCGCATTTGTTGGTGAATTACCTGTTGGGCTTTCGTTATGGTTTCAGTCTTAAACACGTCCGCTTGCTGGTCTTTAATAACCGTTTCAGTGATGTCAACAAGCATTAGCACCCGCAGATTTTCCTCCGGCAACTTGAAATTGTATAATTTGGCTGTCCGGCCAACATTTTCCAGTTTCAACCACTTGGAGCCCCCTGTTTCTTCATCAGACTCCAGGGGGTCCACTCCGAATAGCTCCCTGAATGTCTTTCCTTGAACTACCTCTTGCCCGTCCCCACCGGCAAGTTCTATAAAAGCCCTGTTATTATATACTACACGGTGAGCTTCATCAGCCAAAGCTATGGCCACCGGCAATCGCTGAAAAATCGTCTCGGCCCTCTGCTCCGCATGTTGTCGCCGAGTTTTCGCAACCACCTCCCTGCTTTGCAACGCGGTGTAAACCATGAGCAATATCTGATGCGGGCCGAATGGCTTGGGGATGTAGTCATAAGCTCCCATCTTGACGGTTTCCACCGCTTCTTCCGTAGACTTGAAAGGTGCTGTCATAATCACGAGAATTTCCGGCTGTCGGAACTTGATTTCTTTGAGCAGTTCCAGGCCACCAATCTCGGGCATATCTATGTCAGCCACGATCACATCGTAGAATTCTCTTTCCAACTCTTTTAAAGCCTCTTGGACAGACTCAGTTGTTTTTACATCTAAACCTTCGCTTTCAAGAATCCTCTCACATACACCCAGCACTTCCTCGTCACTATCGAGGACGAGTATCCTGCTTGTGGTGCCGCTGTCTTCTTCGATCCCGGCAAAACTTACAAGTGGATCTGAGATGTGTGCCATAATGTGAGCCATTCCGTCGGCCATTTTTTCCAGTGAAGCCAGCTTGGACACTCTGGCCACCTGCTCCCTAGCCTGATCGAGTTCTCCAGTCTGAGCCTCAACCTTGGAAGCAAGTTGTTTGCCCCTCTCTTCCAACTTGCTACGTGACTCCGCCAGGTTTCGAATCATAAGGTTGAAAGTAGCGGCCAACTCTCCCACCTCATCATGAGCTATCACTGGTACCTCATGGCTCAGATCCCCCTCAGCAGCCCTCTTGGCTGAATTCAGCATCTGTTCCAGTGGGCGATTGATCCATTTGACAAGGAAATAGGTAATTGCACCCATAAGGATAACCCCGAGAAGCCCTATTACAAGGAAAGTGGCAACTAGACGGTCCACCACCAGGGTAATAGGCTCCTGCTGAGTTGCAACTTGCAATGCGCCTATGACTTTCCCCTCATTATTCCGTATTGGTTCGGCGGCTGAAAGGTATTCCGTTCCTAACTGTTTATCCCTACTTATTTCCGACCTGTTTTTCTCCAAGACCTCTTCCCGTATTTTCGCGCCGGCCTTTGTGCCGACACGGGGCAAGCCGTCCTTTCCCTTCAAGGTTGTGCTGATGGATACGTCACCTTGATATATGGTCACGTAGCCAATCTCTTTTTCTCCGTAAACTTCTCCTTTGAAAAGTCGCTCCGAAATTCGTTCTACTATGAAATTATTGTTGTTTAGCAGGATCCCGGCATAAAGAGTTCCAACCACCCTTGTTTCGACCATCAAGGGATGAGCCGCTTCCAGGACCATACCGGTTTTATCAGCATCCTTGCCTAGACGCATCATTAGTGTAGGATTTTCTTCCCCGAGCCTTTCAGCAGAAATAAGCCGCACCCCTGATGCGTTTTTTCCTTTCAAGGCCTCAGCCACTATAAAGTCCGATAAAACATTACCGCTTTGTTTATCATACGGGATAAAAGCTCTGACCAAGACCCGCCCCTGATCATCGGTGACGGAAAGAAAATCCAGGTCGTTCTCCAGAGAAATAACCGCGAGCCGGTTCCGTATATCTCGCAAATCTCCTTTTTCAATGGCCTCTTTGATCTTTTCAGAACCGGCGGTGAGGCGAAGTTTGAGTTCCAGGTTCTCCTGGGCTGTCCTAAAAATGAAACCGGCGGTAGCCAGATCGCTGGAAAGACGAATCCGGGCCCGGTCCAAAATGGTTTCCCTGGCAAGCCTTGTGCCGATAAAACTGGTCGCAAGGCCTACCAGCACAGCCACTCCCAGGAATCCTCCCAGCACCTTTTGATTCAGGGAAAAATCCTGGGCCCACCCCGTAAAGTCACTCCAACTCTTCCACGGTTTACTTCGTGATCTCCCTGGGTCCATGGTGGTTCCACCTTTTATTTCAGCTTATGGAGTATCTCTGTTTCAAAGATTTTGCGAGCGTCATCGACTGAACCGGCATGGAAAACTTCCTCGTCAATAAGAAGGTTGGCACCGTCAGTGCATTGATCCATGCAGAAAGCACCCTTCAGCTCGACTTTCCCATCCAACCCCGCGTCTTTTATGGCATCCTTGAAGTAGCCTATTATCTCGTGAGATCCCTTGAGATGGCAGGCACTCCCCACGCAAACTGTAATCACTCGCATGGGTTTGAACTCCTTTCAGAGTAAAACCGATGTGTTAACTTTTTGGAATGGAACGGTCGATATGACCTGGAGCCTAATCAGAGTAATAGGATCCAGTATACCGGTGATTGTTGTCTATAAGGAAAAATTTTAACACAACCCCCATACTGTAGCGCTTCAAATATTTCGTCAAGGAATTTTAGCTACCATGGTACTTGCTTCTGAGTCTTTGGAAAGCAATATAAGTCATGAGTACGCGCTACACCCCATACCTTGTCGTCGACAAGAATCTCTATAAAGCTCGCAGGAATTCGGGTCTCAGGCTGGTCTGATCTCGGGTATTCAATACCCTGTCTATATCCTCCAGGATTCTTGGTTTGTCTCTCGGAAGCGTGGCTTTGACAGGTAAATAATTTGATGCATGGTTGGACCTGAATACGCAATTGGTAAATGATGATTCCGCAATCATTGTTCGTAACTCTTGTATGAGCCCAAATGGATCCGGGAGACGAAACCTTCCCTGTTTGAAGTCTTCATACAGGGGAGTCCCTGGGACCACGATAACGCTCAGAGCCCCAACATAATCCGGGTCCAGATCAGTGAGTATCTTGGCTGTTTCGCGAGCGTGAGTTTCGCTTCCATCAATGCCGCCTATTCCGAGCAACACGGTAACGGAAAGAAGTATGCTTGAGTCTTTTACCCTTCGGCCCGCTTCTATTAGTTGATTGTACGTGGCTCCTTTGAATATCTTTTCTAATAGAGCCTCGTCACCGGTCTCAACTCCCATGTATATTATCTTTAATTTTTGTGTTCGAAGGGCTTCAAGGTCCTCGATAGATTTGTGTAGAATGTTGCCTGCATTAGCATAAATACCTATTCTATCCACAGAAGGAAAAAATTCGTTTACTGATTCCAGAATCTCTATGAGTCGTTTCTGAGAAATGCACAAGGCATCCCCATCAGCAAGAAAAACCCTCTGTATAGGTCCCATGTAACGGGCTTCGGCTAGATCTTCGCGAATCTTATCTATACTCCGGATACTGAAAGGCTTATCACGATAGCTCCCGCAAAAAGTACACTTATTGTGGTGACAGCCTAATGTGGCTTGAATTATTAGGCTTCCGGCCTCACTCGGGGGCCTATATACTGCGCCTTCATATCTCACAGTCTGGTTCCTCACTTTTTTCTGACAATCTTTCGGACGACTCAACACGCCTCTTTTATTTCTCGCACAGTTGCTATTTGTATTCAATGCCTTCTCGTACGAATGTATCAAGCTTCTTTATTGCTTGATCCACGGCATCTCCATCGGCTCTCAAGAAAATATAATAAATATAAGAATCGCCTTGGACAAGGTACATAATTCTCTGCTGGGGGATTACCGGCCCGTGCAAAACCGGTATGGGCTTACCGGTCAGCGGGTCTTCCATTGTCATGGCGGTCCAGCCTTCGGGAACCTTGTCTTGATCCACCCCCCCCTTGTTTTCTACACG
>CAIXMD010000536.1 GCA_903920415.1 uncultured Desulfomonile sp. | reverse complement strand
GGCTGGGTCTGGTCACAGCCGCTTAGGGAGCCTTTCAATGCGCGAGCACACCCACCGGCTTTCGTCGGGGCTTTCGCTTTAGTTGGTATGTGCTTTTGCATCTATCTTCTCTCAAGCCTCGGCCTTTAGGCCGGGGTCTGGGACTATACCGTTGCCTACAACGTCTGAGGTTTGTTCTATCGATTCAGCTTCAATGCAGCTTCGAACCGGTTGAGGATCATGCCTAGCAGGTAATCCTCCGCTTTGTCAGAGATTGGACTCAAATACCGCCTGTCGTACTCGTTCGTCTCTTGGATGGCCTGGTTGCGATAGAATTGCTGCTCTTCTGGGGCGAGCTTAAAAAACCTCTCCTTGAGATCCGACCACTCATCATTCGCGGGCTGCCGAGACATGCTCTGAGGGGGGAATGGCAGCAGAGGTTGGGGGTTTTGCCGCGGCACTGTGCCTGGCGGCTTGCTTACCCGGCGGGCGGGGTTTGCTGGTTTGTTGGCCTGCCGGTCCAGTCTTTCTCGAAGTGCCCTCTGCATCGCGTCGGTCAGATAAGCTGCTGGGCTCGCGATCAGTTTTCCGTTTACCGGCCGTCGGCACTTGATAGTGTCTTTGAAAGAAGCGAACACGGAATCAAAATCTCCTCCGAGCAGCGCCTTGCCTTCTTTGAGCAGGGGAGCGTAGTCCTCGGGCGATACACCCACCTGCTTGAGAAGGTCCAACTCATAAGACAGTACGTCCCGTTCAATGTTCGACAGTAGGCGCCTATAATCCCCGATGCTTTTGCCGGCGTCGAGCCAGATTGCCTGCATCGCGGTTTCCGGTTTCCTCACCGTCTCGATTATACGCAACACGAAATTACACGTCCTCTTTCCGTTTACGGTCGTGTCCTCCAGCGCAGCCCAAATCTGATCGTCGTTGTTGGTTCGTGCTGCCCGCAGTTCGCTCAAAACAGACTTTCCATCCTTGCTCCAACCAAGGAAGTATTTCTTCTGATAGCAAAGCAGGGGAGGAGGCTCGATGCCGAGTTCAGCCAACAGGTCCTTGATGTTGCGCCGATAAGCGTGCTGGTAGGCGAGCCCGGGCGCGAACGCATAGATAGCTCGAGACAGGGTGAGCCGCATGGAGCGCAGCTGATCAAGCCGCAAGTAGTGGCTCGGAAAGGTGGTCACGTAACGCACGAATTCCGCGGACAAATGGATGGCGTTGAGGTGCAGTTCCATCTGTGGATCACGAGCCGCCTTGCTGTCTTTGCGGCGAGGGGGTTTCGTAACGCAGTGGATCGAACCAACGACCCGGAATGACCAGACGTCCTTGGTAGCCTCTTCTTGGACCTCGACGTAGATTTTCTCGAGCTGTTGTAGCCGCCCGATAATGTCCCGGTAGTATTTGCCTCCTCTGGCCGTTGCAACCAGTTGGCACAGATCGTTAAGGCTGCAACTGATGCGCGTGGAATCTCGGGACGATCGCAGGTACCAAAGGTGCAGCAGTGCGAGGATGATAACGAGGTCATCAGCATCCCACGATAATGGTTTCTCGCTAGGTGTATCAGGGTTGAAGCCGCCCACCCGATAGGTAAAGCCTCTGCCTTTCGCTAGATGTTCCTTTACCTTTCTGGCAGGCCAAAGCTTGACGAATGCCCATTCGCGCGGGACAAGGACCTTAATCATAACACGCGCACAAAATCTCGAAAACGTTCATACAAGATATGGTGGTTTTACGGCATCTTCGCGGCTTTGTCCATAATAAAAAGTCTCGGGTAGTTCTTTATTTCGCTTTGAACGCGGCTCTACGTTCAAACCGCAAAGGCGTTCATTGCGCGTTCATTATGTTCGCTTGAACTGCTCGGGTCTTTGGACTATCGTTTCAGCCATGGCTTCAACCCGAAATGCGTTTCCTCGCAAGACGCTGGCCAAGTGCATCTCACTAGGTCGGCAATTAATAAAGACTGTGTCTAAGTCCGGTGTGGATGTGAGCACTGCGGCGGTCGCGCTGGGCTATAAGAGTGTCAATGGTGCCACGAAAACGTCTCTTGCAGCCTTGAAACTTTATGGCCTGATCGAGAAACCGCATGGAAAGTCGCGCGTGGTGCCCAGTGACTCGCTCATCCAGCTCCAAACCAGTAAGGGAAGGG
>CAIXMD010000535.1 GCA_903920415.1 uncultured Desulfomonile sp. | reverse complement strand
TTGCAAAACTCTTTAAGAACTGACGGGTAACACCAATGGAACCAAGCCCGGATAAAGGTGATCACCTTGGAATTCGTGGGGTTTCTCAGGCGCAATGATAGTCATCTAGAACGTGAATTCACCGCAGACAACGAGGAGGACCTGAAAAGAGGTTCGCAAATAGGAATGGGAGCAATGTGGGTAGGCTCCCCTGATCAACATTTATCCTAGAGGAGGTACGGATCATGAGTGAATTAGTGGTTATCGGCTTTGACGATCAGTTCAAAGCGGAAGAGGTGCGTCTCATGCTGTGGAAGATGCAGAAGGAATACCTCATCGACCTTGGAGACGCAGTGGTAGCGGAGAAAAATGACAAGGGAAAGGTCAAGCTGCTTCAAGCGCAGAATCTTACTGCTGGTGGCGCTTTAAGTGGAGGGTTTTGGGGAGCCCTTATTGGACTTCTTTTTCTCAATCCGCTTCTCGGTGCGGCTGTGGGAGCCACCGCCGGGGCAGTGTCCGGGGCCCTTACCGATGTAGGCATCAACAACAATTTCATGAAGGAATTGGCTGAAAGCCTGCATCCCGGGAGTTCGGTGCTCTTCGTCCTGGTCAGGAGTGTGACGCTGGACAAAGTGCTCGATGAACTCAAGGGAACGGGAGGAAAGGTTCTCAAGACTTCTCTCTCGCACGAGGATGAAGCCAAACTTCAGGCAGCTCTGAGTGCGGCAAAACAATAAAGACTGTGTTGAAAGTGAGTTAGAGCTGTCTCATTCTCAGGAAACACACGTGCTTATTCACACCTCGTTCACATCAAGGGAGGAAGGATCCAAATGAAAGAACTGTTTGCGCAGTGGCAGGCTGCGATGGAGAAATCGTGGCAACAAATAATGAAAGATGTTCCGTGGATGCAGAAGCCCGAGATGACATTAGCGGGTAAAGGGAGTGCCTGGATCTCGCTGCTCCGGTCCACTTATGAAGTTAACCTGTCATGCTGGAATACCTTCATGGACCAGGGAGAAGAGATTTTTGGCAAAATGGTTAAGGGATCGCCAGTGTATGGCAGTCAGATGGAAGAGCAGATAAGAGACCACTGGGAAATGATCAGAAAAAGCCAGACCAGCTTCCAACAAATTGTCAAGGATGAGTTCGAGAAAATAGAAACATTGCTCAAAGAGCACGAAGAGACCAACTGAGTTAATTTTGGGCATACATCCGGACTTCGATGGGGGGGCGACAGTTTCGACTTACCGAAAGCCAGACCTGAGTCCCCGGCGTAGGGAAACCGCTGGCGAATCCAGAGGTTGTCTGTTCGCGTTCAAACAAGTCTGGCAGCGGCGAAAAACCGGGGTTGATTACCCTTTCACGAGGTGTGCCTTTCCATCTTGAGATTGAAAGCTCTTTGTTTTGACAGAAGGGCCACTTCAATCCATGATGAAGTAGTTTATCATCCAACTGAGAACAATTTGTCAAAAGGCGTGAGCTGGACTCTAAACGGAGGATGTTATGTCTGAGCCAAAAATGATAGAACTCGCCTTACAAGGCGGTGGCGCGCACGGCGCATTCACCTGGGGTGTTTTGGATCGCCTGCTGGAAGATGATCGAATACAGATAGAGGGAATCAGCGGTACCAGCGCGGGTGCTTTGAATGGCGTGGTTGTGGCAGACGGGCTTGACCGCGAAGGTAAAGAAGGCGCAAGGAATGCGCTTAGAAGATTCTGGAGGGGGGTGAGCAATGCGGGATTATTCTCTCCCGTACAAAGGACGTTGATCGATCGCCTGTTCGGGCGCTGGACATTGGACTGGTCACCTGGCTATATCTTGTCTGATCTGATGACACGTCTCGTGTCACCTTACCAAATGAATCTTCTTGACTTAAACCCGGTTCGCATTCTCGTCGCTAAGCTTGTAGACTTCGATCACGTTCGCCATGCCGAAGGTATCAAAATATTCGTCGCAGCCACAAACGTCCGGACAGGTAAACTAAAGATTTTTCGCAGAGACGAGATGACTGCGGACATGGTGATGGCCTCATCTTGCTTGCCATTTATGTTTCAGGCGGTGGAAATAGACGGTGAGGCTTACTGGGATGGTGGCTACATGGGTAATCCATCATTGTTCCCGCTGGTGGAAGAATGCCACTCGCGCGACATCGTGATCGTACAGATCAACCCGATACTGCGCGAGGAAATCCCTCGCAACGCGAACGATATCCTGAATCGCATTAACGAGATCACTTTTAATGCAAGTTTGATGAAGGACATCCGCTCTATTGCACTCCTGACGAAGCAGATTGAAATGGGAAATCCGGAGCATGAACGCCGCAAGGATATGCTGTTCCATCGCATTAACGCTGATGAGGAACTCAAGCCGCTCGGCGTATCCAGTAAGGTCAACACGGAATGGGCATTCCTGGAACATTTGCATGACGTGGGCTATCGGACAACTTCCGTGTGGCTTGAAAACAACTACCGAAACCTGGGGAAGCGCTCCACCATTGACATCGACTCCGTGTATCTTCAAAGTTGACGCGAGGAATACTCGAGATTCCAATCAAAGGCATTTGACATGGCTGTAGTCCCTCCGATGTGTCCGGACTGGTGCCTCGGTGGGACAAGGTCAGTTGTCACAGTTTCGCTGCCACCCAGACCAGGTTGCTCATGGGGGTCTTGATCTCCTCTATGTCCTGCACATGCTCCGCTCCCACAGCCAATCCGCCACGAGCGGAGGCAAGTTCTTTTGTGTTTTGGACGAAACGTAGATCCCTATATGTCCTACAGGGAAAGCTGTTGTCGTAACGTCCCTGCTCCCTACATATTGTTCGAGCGGCTTGGTGGAAGATGGTGGAACAAGATGATCCTGCTCCGCATAGATGTTCAAGATAGGCTGGATGATGTTTTTTAGATCAACTTTTCGGCCATTAATTTCGAATTCCCCTTTGATCAGCTTGTTACCCTGATAAAGATCCCTGATGAACTTAGTAAAGCTTGCGCCGGCCTGGTCCGGGCTGTCAAAAATCCATCTCTCCATCCTGAGGAATGACTCCACATTTTTGGGATTGTCTATTGATTCCAAAAAGTTCACGTACTTATCCATCATCAGTGAAAATGGTTTGAGCATCAGGAAGCTGACGTTGAGAAGATCACCAGGTATGTTCCCCAGTGAATCTTCAATGAGATCCACGTTCAGGTATCGGGCCCAAACGTTCAGGAGTCCATCGTCCCCGGAAAAATCGAACGGGGCTACCATGAGCACCAGGTTGAGGATCTTTTCGGGGTGAAGCGCTGTGAAAACTGCGGACATGGTTCCACCCTGACACACTCCGAGTAGATTGATCTCCGACATGCCCGTATCTTTTCTTACAAAATCCACGGCATCCGATAAATAAGTGTCAATATAGTCGTCAAATTGAATGAATCTATCCATTTTACCGGGATATCCCCAGTCGATAATATAGATGTCCATGCCCAAATTCAGAAGATTCTTTATGAGGCTGCGATCCGGTTGCAAGTCCATCATGTATTGCCGGTTGACCAATGCATAACAGATCAAGAGCGGAACCGGGCAGACATTCTCGCTGGTTTGCTTGTAATGATAGACTGTCATCTTGTCTTCTTGAAAGACGGGGAACTTCTCGGTTGCCTCGCCGTCAATTTCGCCCGCTGAGATAAGGTTGTTCAGGCCCAGAGCCATTTTTGTGGTGGTTTCAATCCATCGATCCGCGAATTTTGTCGCTAGCTGCTCATCAAATGTTTTCATGACGCAAACTCCTTACGGGTGCTATCTGCAAGTTTCTGCGTCAAATCACCCAATTCCTGCTCAAGTCTGCGGATCTTTTTCTTCATCTCATAGACTGCTTGGTAAACTTCATCCATGTCTTTGCCGCTCGGAATATTCCAAAAAGAAAGCCCTTTCGCCATGACCGTGTCCATTTTCTTCTTCGCGTCCAAACCTCTATGGATTGTGTTTGCCAGCGTACGGCAGAAAGTTTCTGATCTGAAAAGCTCAATAAATGCATCTTCATTGTTGGAAACCCAAATTTTGTAGAAGAGCTGATACGTTTCAGGGCTGACCTGCTTGATGTCCATTTTGGAAATGTGATCGACCACCTTGTCCATAGCGGCTTTTGAAGCTGTGAGCACCTGTTCCTGAAAGTCCGGCAGCGTATTTAGGAATCTCATCTGAGCGTCCACGGCTTTCTTGGCCCCTTCTTCATATTCGCGAGTCAACCCCAAACCGGGCAGACGAAAGAGTTTGCCGATAGTGTTTTCGTAGGTTTCAGGCCATAGAGGGAAGAGGCTTCGGCCCGCGGCCGTAGTAAAGGGAAAAGGCCAACCCATGGATCCCGGCATACAGCCAAATGGCGACATGGTACCGCCTCCTAAGCCGGTGAAACTCTCCATGAGCGAACGCCACGGCTGCATGACGCGTTCGATTTCGCTAGGAGCGGGCATACCAAACATCTCGCGGACCAGTTTTTCGTAGGACTGCATCCATTTGTCTTTTATCCGCGTCATCTTTTCGTGGTCACCAGCATGCTTGACTATTTCCGGCAGATCCTGGGAGGCAAGATTGATCAGCTCCTGAAATTTCAAACCGACGGAAGTGGAATCCACAATTCTCATAAATGCTGATGGGTTGATCCAACTCAGCATGAGCTTTTCGTAGTTGTCATAAACATTCTGCACTCCCGCGCCCTTGACGGCTTCGCTCCATGCCGTTGCTAATCGCGCGGAAGATTCCGTGATGTTCTTAACAAATTCCTCTGATATTTTTGTAACGTTTGCGGTTGGCATTAATGGGCCTTTTCCTTAATAAGCTGAAAGTAC
>CAIXMD010000534.1 GCA_903920415.1 uncultured Desulfomonile sp. | reverse complement strand
GGGTTCGTGCTTTCAACCTTGATATCCGCAGATCTGCTCCCGAAGAGCGTGGCCCTGATAGTGTCACCCTCCACGACAGGCAGGCCATCCAGAAGGCTCCCAATGTATTTGAGGTCACGATCAGAAGGCGTGACGTTTGTGGGCGCAAGAACGACGCGCTCGGCCGGCCGACAAGACATCTTTGTTACCTTGACGCTCTCATCGAGGCCGGCCTTGGCATTCTGTCTAGAGATGCCGTCCAGTTGAATTCGAGCTTGCCCCCGCATCTCTTTGTAGGCCGGCATCGCTTTGCAAACAGTAGCTCTCTTGCCGTAAACCCCCACAGTATCGCCTATGGCAGCCCCAAGCTTCTCCAAGTCTTCAGGGTCCATGCGAGCATAAGACCTCCCTACGTCTTTACCAAGGGCTTCGCTGACTTTGAGCTTGATGTTGAAACCATTTCCTTTTGCCATTTGTATCTCCAAAATTACTTAACGCATTTTATTTCAAGTATCCCGTTGTTACACGAGACTTCCATCTTCTCACGGGAAAAGTTTCCGGGTAGCAGGACTTCCTTACGGTATTTCTTGTCTCCTTTTTCAGCCCAGACCGTGAGCACGTCATCCTTTACTTCAAGTTTGACGTCATCAGATCCAACCCCTGCCATTTCGGCTACAATTAAGAGGTGGTCATCCTCTTCGAAAATGTCAACCATAGGCTCTCGAACCTCCTGGACGACTGTCTCTCCCGTCTGCGTGTCCCGTCTGATATTGCCGAACGGTTCCACCTTGACCTTGTCGTCGCCCAGGCCCACCTTGACGTTGAAGCCATACACACCCTTGAGTTGTTTCCCAGATCCAAGGTTGGAAAGTTCTCCCGTTCCTGAGAGTTCCTTGCCCTTGTCTGCCAGTTCACCAAGTTTCTCGACAAGCTCCGTCAGGCCGCCCAGAAATCCTGTCAGGCCCCCTCCGAAACTATCATCCTTCGATTTGCCGCTACTTTTCTTGCTCATCGTTACCCTCCGAGTGGATCGTGATCCCGTACTGTTTTATTTTTGAATGGATCGTCTTGTAATCTACTAGCAATAAACGAGCCGCCTCCGCTTTGTTGCCCTTTGTTTTTCGCAACACCCTGGCAAGTGTGCGACGTTCCACATCTATAACGGCGCGTCTCACGATATCTTTGAGAGAAAAACCGTCCAAAGACGAATCAACCGGATTGGGGCTGATACCAGTGTCAATTTCTTGTTGCGCACGCTCGATTGACAGATGTTCAGGACGAATTACCGTGTCAGCCTGCAATACTGCTCGGCGCACCGCTGACCTCAATTGACGCACATTTCCGGGCCAGGGGTACTCGACCAATATCTCCAGGGCGCTGTCAGAAAAACGTCGAACCTTTTTGTTCAGTTCCAGATTCGTCGCTTTCAAGAAACGCTTGGCTAAATGAATTATGTCCTCCTTTCGGTCCCTTAGAGGAGGAATCAGGATGGTGAATTCGCTCAAACGGTAGAATAGGTCTCTGCTGAACAAACCGCCTGGCACCTTGGCAACAAGATCCTGATTCGTGGCTACCAGCAGCCGCACATCGACGTTCACAGGTTTTCTCCCACCAATCCTGAAGAATGTTCTTTCCTGAATGGCCCGGAGAAGCTTTGTCTGACAATTACGCGGCATGTTTCCTATTTCATCCAGAAAAAGGGTCCCCCCTTGCGCCATCTCAAACTTCCCTGCTTGTTGATTGATCGCACCTGTAAAGGCCCCTTTTTCATAACCGAATAGCTCGCTTTCGAACAAAGTCTCTGGAATGGCCCCACAATCGAGGGGAATTACGGGAGCCTGTGCCCTGAGGCTTGCCTGATGGATTGAGCGGGCGATTAATTCCTTTCCTGTTCCTGATTCTCCCTGGATTATCACCGTGAAATCCGAAGAGGCAACCAATCGTACATCGTTTATGACCTTCAAGATCGCTTCGCTGGGGCCCATGATTTCAGCAAGACTTAAAGTCGCTGGGATCTTAGCGTCAACTGGATCACTTGAGGCTTTTTTCAGCGACCTCGTACTCCAAATTGCTTGCCGGAGCCTCTCTATGAGGACCTCATTGTCAAGCGGTTTAGAGAGATAGTCGTCAGCACCCGCCTTGATTGCCTCCACTGCGCCGCCTATACCTCCATATCCTGTCATCATGAGAACCGGAATTTTGGGTGCAATCTTTTTCGAACGCTTCAACACTTCAATTCCGTCAATTCCCTGCATCCTTATGTCCAACAGCATTGCGTCCGGCAGACCTTGCTCGATCATAGCGAGAGCGGTTTCTCCATCGTGTG
Source organism: uncultured Desulfomonile sp. (assembly GCA_903920415.1). GTDB lineage: Bacteria > Desulfobacterota > Desulfomonilia > Desulfomonilales > Desulfomonilaceae > CAIXMD01. Next base: position 838 of record CAIXMD010000534.1, on the reverse strand, counting down.
CAATCATCGGGTCGAAGCCCTCTGTTTTGAGAAGAACGAAAAGGACTTGACAAAAGTCCTTCTCATCATCCACTACGAGCACCCGTCCCGCGCTCCCTTGCATACTCTGCCTCCGATGGGCCATTCTGGGTCGACATTGAGGTTGGCACGGGACAATCCGTCGCGTAGCCAACGTGGGCCAAATTAAACTCGCAACCCCCTATGCTGATCTATATATTCACTCTGCGCCAATATGTGTAGTCTGCGGCCGAAATTACCGGCTGATCTTTGGAGCGACGTCAGCTTTTGAGGGGGCGACCTACCGGATAAACTACCTGGATATCCTTGGCAAGCCAGGGCTCCAACTCATGGAGCATTCCCAAAAAGATTATCCCGACTTCTCCCGGGCCCAGAGTTTCATTGATTCGCTGTGCAATGAATTTGTCACGTCTCTCGAGAAGATCCGAGCAGTCAGACGTTTGTAGACCCTTCTTGCGCGATGATTCACCCGAACCTAACACCTTCTTTACCGACTCGTACTCCTCCAGCAGTAATTCCAACGACTCCGTTCCCATCAGTCGCGCTCCTCTTTCTACAAGACCAAGAAGCAAGGCATGATTGCGGCTGCCGGACTTTGCCAGTTCGGTCACTATGGGTGCTTCCTTCCAGGAAACAGGCAAACCATCCTGGTAAACACGAACCCGATCAAACGGCACCGACAAGGTTTCGACAGTCTTTTCTATTTCATCCCAGAACTTGTCAATCAGATCGACCTTCCGTTTCCATCCCTGTCGCCCTATCTTCTGAAGGGAAGCTTTCTTCACCGATTCACTGAGCGCACCCATATCGGCCTGGTTGT
>CAIXMD010000533.1 GCA_903920415.1 uncultured Desulfomonile sp. | reverse complement strand
CTATGGCGATTTTGCCTCAAGAGCGTTTCTTATGCTCTCTTATGAAATCGGCAACATCCTGGACCGTCTGGATCTTTTCCACTTCCTCGTCGGTAATCTCCATATCGAATTCGTCTTCCAATAGTGCAATAATGTCGTAAATGTCCAGAGATTCAGCGCCAAGGTCCGCTACAATCTTCGAATTCAACTGGATGTTTTCTTTGTTGACGTCTACAAGCACTTCGGCAATGAGATCTACGACTCTTTTATCAAGCTCATCCATGTTGGGTCTCCTCCCAGAAGTATTCTTAAGTAGGCGCCGCTGGAAATCTTATGAACGTCGCCGTGCCTCTTCTAGTATTTCTCAGAGGAATTGGACGCGTCAGGCGCCTAATTCTTCACATGTAAAGCCCACCGTTAACTCGTATAACTTGGCCGGTTATGTAATCGGACATCCCGGAGCAAAGGAAAAGTACGGCAGCGGCAACGTCTTCCGGTTGTCCCATCTTTCCCAAGGGAACATTGCTTCGGATAATCTCCAATTGAGCTTCATCGAGTCTATCAGTCATCCCACCACTGATGACTCCCGGCGAGACCGAATTAACCAGAATGTTGCGCGGGGCAAGTTCCCTTGCCATGGATTTGGTAAGTCCTATCAACCCCGCTTTTGCAGCTGAATAGTTGGCCTGGCCTGCATTCCCAGCCTCTCCTGCAGTAGAGGCTATATTGACGATCCTACCGTGCCGCTTTCGGATCATGATTTTGGAGACTGCGCGACACAAGTGAAACGCTCCCGTGAGATTAGTCGCTAATACGTCATTCCAATCGGGATCTTTCATCCTCGCTAGGAGCCCATCACTAACTATTCCCGCGTTATTGACAAGAATGTCTATTGTCGAGGTCTCCCCGATTATATTAGCGATGGCCCTATCTACAGTCTCCGAATCGGTCACGTCAAAAGGTTCGAGTCGTCCTTGCCCACCTTGCTGTTTGATTATATCAAGCGTCTCCTGCCCAGCTCTATCAGATTGTCGAAAATTGACTACTACGAAAGCGCCGGCCCGCGCCAAGGTTATACAGATAGCTCTCCCAATACCCCTGGCTCCCCCGGTGACGAGAGCTGTTTTTTCCTTCAGAGAGGTGGGAGCCCAAGGATTGTCAATCATCCATGTGTCCCTTGCAAAGAGCGTAAACTTTGGAGGTCGGAAACGTTAATCGCTGTGGCTGCTCTCTCAATTCTTCGTAATAGGCCGGCCAACACTTTTCCAGGCCCGATCTCAATGAAGGTCTTAGCACCTCTATTCATCATTGTCTTTACGCAGTCCTCCCACAAAACCGGATGGACCACCTGATTGACCAGGCGTTCCTTAATCTCCGACTCCACAGACGGATAGGTCTGAGCATCCAGGTTTGCAACCACAGGGTAGACGGCTTGGCCGAAGGAAACTTGTCCCAGTTCTCTACGAAGAGCCTCCAGGGATGGTTCCATAAGTCTTGTGTGGAAGGCCGAGGAAACATTTAGAACCACTGCCCTCGTGCGTTTTTCCTTTCTTACGGCTTCCACGGCGCGATGAACGGTTTTCATGTGACCTGAAATAACCATCTGGTCAGGAGCATTGAAGTTTGCGATCTCTAGAACGTCAGATCCTCGGCACGTCTCTACCAGTTCCAAGGTACGTTCTTTTGACATGCCTATTATGGCTGCCATTCCGCACGTAGAAGGGGGTTGGGCCTCCTCCATCCCTCTGGCTCGGACGAGGATGATCCGAAGAGCGCTCTCAAAATCCAACACCCCGGCTGCGTAAAGGGCTGAATATTCGCCCAAAGAATGCCCCGCAGCAACAACTGGAGACACTGAGTAGGTGCTGCGAAATTCTTCCAATAACGCAACTGAATGAACGAATATTGCCGGCTGTGTGTGTCTAGTACAGTCCAGTTCTCCTGGAGGCTCGCCTCCCATGACTTTGCTCAGGAAATATCCCGCGCAGTCGTCGGCCCTCTCTAAAATCTCACGTGCCTTGGAACTCTCCGAAATGAGATCCTTGGCCATTCCTGCGAATTGAGAGCCCTGGCCGGGAAACATCAAAGCAACCGATCCAAGTTTATGCTCACTCACATACTGGGGCGGCATTCTCTAGCGGCTCAAGACCCTATTGTGATTACTGATCGGCCCTTGTAGAATCCGCAACTGGGGCATATTCTGTGGGGCATCTTAAGTTCGGCGCATTGAGGGCACTCAGCCAAATTTACAGGTGTCAGTTTCTTGTGGGTCCGGCGTTTGTCTCGCCTGGTGCGAGAAACCCGTTTCTTGGGTACAGGCATGGCTTAACTCTTTTCACATTATTGTTTATGCATAAAGGACTATGAGCACAGTCGGTCCAACGGAATGTACGGGGCTCATTCTTCCGTTAAGAAAGCTGCTTCTTACTACTCCGGCAGACCTTGGCCGCCGCTGATTTTTTTGTAATAACTGGACCATCATCCCGCGCTCCGACACAAGTCTCCATTCACATCTGATTGCAGGCAACTTGCATCTATTAGAATAATCTTTCTTCGAAAAAAAACTCTGTTCCCCATCCCTTTCTTGCGAACCAAGGCTGAAATGGGAACCAAAGACCTTGTCATTTCTTGCTCAGCTTTGCCAATTTTTCCCACCTGGGATCTAAAACCTCTTCCACCGGACATTTGCAATCGCCTGAACCTCTCATGGCACCGCAATTTGGACACAGTCCCGGACAGTCTTCACGGCAGAGAGGGTTCATGGGTAGTTCTAGTAAAAGCTCCTGAAGGATGATCTCTGCAACATCTATTTCGAATCCCTCAATAATTATTTCGTCCGCTTCGCCGGAGCAGGTTTCTTGATCCACATGCTTCTCCTGGCTAAGGCGATTGACAACAAAGTTCAGATCTATGTTCCTGTCCACGTTGAATTCAGCAACGCAACGGGAACACAACAAATTCAGACTTGCTCTAATTTTCCCGGTTAACGCTATGCCCTCGGTTGTCTCTCGGAGAATGAGGCGTCCCTTTATAAAGGGATCGACCCCAACTCCAACTGGTGAAGAAATATGTTCCAGAGCTTGGGACAATATATTTCTATCACCAGAAAACGTGACTTCTAAACCGTTTTCCGGAATATCGTCCAGGCGAATTTTCATGTTTCAGAAGCCACTAACCCTACCCGGCGTAATCAGAAAAAATACAATTCTTCACATGCCGAAGTCAAGAAAAAATGGGCGGGCCCGATGCATGAAACGCATTGACAAATGAATCAACTATCACAACATGATAATGTAATTATATGAATTCATATGGATATTATGAGATAAACCAGTTGACAATAGGAGGTTTTAACAATATAATTTTTCTGAATTTATTTTTCTTGGAGAAAAATATATGCGGACAAATTCTTGCAAAGTTCTCGCGTCCTCAATGATCATAATCGTGTGGATTAGCGGTACAGCAACCTGTCAGATTCTCAATCCGTACGAACCCCAGAACGCAGTTGCTGCTGAATCGTCACGTCCATATTGCCTCGTGCAAACCGAACCACTACCTCCAAAATATTATCTCCCCGGTCCGTCATCTCCCCCATTAAGGGGACGAGTTACGAAACTAAAGCCACAACAGCACGGCCCCACAAACTCATACGGACCCCACTTTGTTGTCAATGACGGTCAATCCTCGACTAACCCTTTCGAATGGTGATCTTCGTGGGGGCCATGGCAGGGCCTGGTCGGACCTAGCACTTGACCGATTCTCCCCTGTCGGGGTCATGGGCCTCCAGCCAGCTAAGGATAATGGGAAACACTTCTTGCTCTGACCTAATTCCAACCAAAAGATCCACGTGACCATAATCTTCTACAGTTCCTGAAGCTTTTCCGAATATATGGCAGACTCTCTCGCCAACGTCTCTGCCTGGCACACAGGCTGCGGTTATCGAATTGGGAGGAGCCATCATGTCCATTCCCCCCCCCGCAATCAGGATGGGAACAGGCGATTCAAAAAGGCGCTCGAGATACCGTCTTCCTTGTTGGTTTGAGAACTCACCGGTATCCACAAATCGTCCTAAATCAAGCCACAGCTTCCGTGACGCAATGAGTTCGGAGCCCACAGCGATAATTCTTTTCACTACCGGTGAGTCGATGTTGGGGGGGTAGAACAGGCCGAACAAATAACCAGGTATCCGGTGGGCTACTGGTATGACCAGTCTGCCGTTAAAGGGCATGGGAGGGATAGGAGTCAATTTCAGGAAGTTTCTCATTTTTGACAAAATTCTTACGGCTCTCATCCGAACTTTTGAGAAATCCACCGGTGATCCCAGGGTCACCGCCGAACAGATTCTTGGTCTTTCTTGTTCAGCCAGGTGAGCCTGAATGAGCATGCCCCCCATGGAATGACCAACCCAATGAACGGCCCGCGCTCCAGTACGAACTATGACCTGATTTATGATGGCAGGTACGTCGAAGTTTAGATGGTCATCAAAGGTCCACGAATACGGTACATTCGAATACAGGAGTCCTGGGCGATCACTCATGCCTGACCCCCTCAATTCTACGACCCATATGTCTCGGCCTGTCTTGCTGAGGAATCTCGCCAAGGAAGGGGCTCCTGGAAGGTCGAAAATGTAGCGGTTCGCTCCAACTCCATGGCAAAGCACTACGGGGGCGCCTTTAGGGGCACCCTCTGCACGGTAGCGGTGGACGGCAAGTCGCCACCCATCGTCGGCGAGAAAGTAATGGGTCTCATCCTGGCAGGTCGAAGCAGCGTAAAACCAGCCCCAGAAATAACCGTTTATTATGAGAGCCGCACCAACTGTAATCAATACGAATACGGCTGTTAAAACGTACTCCAACATGTTTCCTCCTGCCGGCCGATATTGTTTGTTGTTTCTGATGGATGACCAAGATATGGAGGGGAGGCCACACGAACCCATTTTGCTTGATTAAAGTTCAGAACGTAAAGCAAACACAGGATTTTCCCGATTAAAGAAACCGTGCCAACCATGTTACCACAAGACCCCCCAAAACCCACCAGGTAACCGCCTGAAATATATTTTCAGACTTTTTCAAGAGAGGGCGGGTATGTAAGAGACCAGAGTATGCAATGATGCGGTAGGGAATCTGAAAAATACAGATCAAGAATAGGATAGGGCCCACAGGGTTAAAAGACACAGCTCCTTTTAGGTCCATCCGAACCGTTGAAGCAAAGCTTCGAGTGAGGCCGCATCCCGGACAGGGGATCCCCAAGACTCTGTTGACTACACAGAGTTGGGGAAAGAGGATTTCCGTTCTGAAAAAAGGCAAGGCAAAATGGAGGTCGCTATTATCACCTGGGCTGAGAGAAAGGGCTCCGATAATCACAATTAGACAAAACGCAAGTACACACAAATGCTCTGACCGGCCGTTTTGCAAAACATTGAGTTTCATAGGTATCAGGATAGAACCATGGAAACGATTGTCAAGTAACTTTGATCTCCATGTACTCGCAATCTTGGGAAGAGCTATCAGGTCGGAAGCTTGGTCGGCTTCAACGATATTTTGTCATAATTCTTGACAATATGCGTATCCTCTGCTACTTGCACACAAATTGGTGAGTGCGGCGCGTCGGTCGCAACTCAGCTCATAGGAGAAAGGTTATGGCCTTGGCTCGGAGGGACTGGTTCCATCGAGGTCTGTTGGCATGTCTGGTCCTAATTCTGGCAGCTTCCTCCGTTGCAGCTGACGACTGCAAGGGAGTGCCTAATATACTTGTTCTTTTCGACGCTTCCGGCTTCATGAAGGAGAAGGATCGCTACCAGCTTCTTCTTAAACAGATGGACTTTTTCGATAAGGCCATGCCGATAACTGCGGACGGATTCTTTAATGTCGGGCTTCGACACTACGGTTTGAAGGTCGGAATGGGATGCGATAATACGGAAAGTGTCCTGGCGATTCAACCGTGGGATCCACAGAGATTCTTGAATGCCTTTCCAAGAACAGTTTCTTATGGGGTGAGTTCACTGTCTGCCGGACTTAGAGCTGCAGCGGATGAAATTTCAGGGATATCAGGCAAGTCCGTAATAGTGCTGGTAGGTGGAGGTATCGAGTCTTGTAAGGTGGACCCGATAAAAATTACGGAACAGATATGTGCGAACAACCCCGAGCTTGAAATTCACACATTTCAAATCGGCAATGCACAGGACGGGTCTTTTTTTCTCAAGAGCATCGCAGAAAAGGGTCGAGGCACATATACAAACGCGGACCTCATCAATTCTCCTGCCGAATGGCATGCCTGGATGAGAAGATACCTGGTGGTCCCTTGCGGCCCTTCAGTGTCCTCCCCCGCAATGAGCACATCTCAACCTACCACCTATACAGTTACCTTTGACCACAACAGCTTCTCCGTTAGATCAAAGGACCCTTCTGCAGACGCAGCAAACCTTGCGGCTTTTGAAACGGTGTCAATTAATTTGAAACGGAACCCGTACGCTCAGTTAGTACTTCACGGATTTTCCGACGGAAAGGGCAAGCTCGAATACAATTTGAAACTGTCTAGACAGAGAGCCGAGGCAGTGGCGGCTCATCTGGCGAGAAACCTCGGTATTCCTTCCTCACGAATCAGAATTGTGGCCCATGGAATGACCCCCTCAACGGCACACTTGCCGGGCATTGCTCCGGATAGGATGGGCCGGAGAGTGGATCTGGAAGTCCTTAAATAATTGACTACAACTCTTTAATGCAATACGAGAAGTGATTATTCACTGAAATTGGATTTTTTCTTGCTTTTCGAATGATTGTTTAGACACTATCCATGTACCATTTCTCCCTCATGCAAGTAACTGTCTAT
>CAIXMD010000532.1 GCA_903920415.1 uncultured Desulfomonile sp. | reverse complement strand
TACCAGCGAATCCGTAGAAAGGATCATGGAATTCGCGTCCTGCAGGAATACTGTGTTGCCGCCCGAGGCGATCCAATAGGCTACGGAACGAAAAGAATCAGGAAGAGATGAATCACTAAGGACATGTGCCAGGACACGCCTGGTGAGATGTCCTCCCTCACCTTGTTTCCATGAAATCTCGGCTATTTTGTCGAATACAGCCTTAGCTGCATCAACATCACCCTCAATTTCCTCTACGGTCCTTCTGGAAAAAGTTTTTCCTTTGTAGGTACTGCAAAAGGCACAACGGTTCCAAGGGCAGTTCCTCGTTGCCCTTATCAGCAGGCTGCCAGCCTCGCTAGGGGGCCGGATGGGCCCTTGTTCGAAATCCAGAGCAGTGTTCATATCCAGTGTTAACCCCATTGATATGTAATCTCAGGATACAAATCCTTGATTTGACCAGCCCAGTGTAACCCACTTTGAGCTGATATTTATAGAGATGTGAATGATTGTGAAAAAATGTAAGGGATGAAAGGCGAGACAATCCCCATCATAAGGCACGGGCTTGATTATAAAATCGGTAGGAATTACGGTTGCACTCCATTGTTGCATCTGGCGAGATCTGCATGAAATATTCCAGGTTCTCACAATGCTCGCAGGGGTTATAGGCGGATTGGCAATGCATTACCTTGCCACTGGACCTTGAAGACATGTTGATTTTCAGGTCCTTGATGTCACTGTAAATTCTCATGCAATGGCGTATGCTCCAACGTCCTCTGAACACTCTACAGGTCACCGCATGATGATCGAGCCATAGGTCCTGGTCACTCTCCATGGCGACCCCTCTTTCAGCACAACGACCTAATTGCTGCGGCTTCACTTGCCAATTATGAAAATGTTTAGATTTGCCTCTGAACGTTTTGTAGGTTGGGACACCTTGTGGGTAAAAATGTTCCTCGATTGGAAAGGGCCTTCTGAGGTGTTCATACACCCCTCGGTCAATTAACCATTGACTGAGGTCTAGATTAATGCTAGGTATTTGTAATTAGAGGTTTTGATAGCGGACCGTGAGACCAGAGAAGCACTACATGAGTCGAAAGCCTGGGTTCAGGTATGAATTGCCTCCAACAATGGCCATTACTGCCATACTTGCTATCCTTGGTGTTGCCGGTGTAGGTTACCTCTATTTTGCACCAAAATTTTCCATCCAATTTCCATTCTCCTGTAGTCTACCCTCAGCGACCCTTGAATCAAACCCGGCGGCATCAACTGCGATCTCTGATGACCCTGTCACTGACATAACAGCGGGGCCTGTGAACGGTTTTCAGGAAATTGACGAAGTTACCGGTTATGGTGAGACACTCCTCTCTTTGTTGAACGACAACCTCGCCGATGGGTCGGTGGCTGAAGAAATTTCCACCAGTTTGGCTTCGGTCATCCAGAATTCTCTAAATACGCCTATTGACGCTCGCAGCCCACTTAAACCAGGCAAGAGATACAGCATAACCGTTGACCGTGAAGGTCAATTTGTGAAGGCGACCCTCGAACTAGAACCTGCGCAGGTTTTCCATTCATCGGTCCAGGACGGTGTCATAAGGTCGTGGAGGGAAGAGGTAGTTCTGGATTTCAAAACCGAAACAGTCAGTTTCCCGTTGCTGGGAGACGTAACCGAGTCTCTCCTTAACGCAGGAGAGGGAATTGAACTGGCACTCAAGCTGACCACGATTTTCAGGTGGGACATAGATTTCCGTTCTGAGTCCATGCGGGGAGACATCTGCAAGATTCTGTTTGAGAGAAGATATGCAGATGATCGGCCTTCAGGTTACGGGCGCATTTTGTGCGCAGTATATGAAGGGAAGAAAACCGGTAAGAAGACAGCCATCCTTTTCAATAATGAGTACTATGACGAAAACGGCCTTGAATTGAAAAAGAATTTTCTTCGGTCCCCTTTGAGCGTGGTGCGAGTCACTTCAAAGTACGGTAGCCGCTTTCATCCGGTCCTGAGAGTGTGGCGTAAACATAGTGGAGTGGATTACGGAGCCCCTCAAGGAACTCCGGTTTGGGCTATTTCGAACGGAGTAGTGACTTCTGCAGGCTGGAACAATGGATACGGCAACTACGTGTGTGTCAAGCACGAAAACGGTTATGAAAGCCGTTACGGTCACTTGCAAAGGTTCTTCGTCCAAAAAGGACAACGAATTAAGCAAAGGCAAAGAATCGGTGTAGTTGGTATGACCGGAATAGCAACCGGCCCTCACTTAGATTTTCAATTACTTACGGGCGGAAAGCACGTGAACCCCCTTGGAGTGAGGATGGTCAAAGACCTTCGGACAGTTCCCGACCCCCTCAAGACCAGATTTACTTCGGTGGCCGAACAGGGACTCTTTTGTCTCGGCGGCTTAGTATTAAGTCAGCGATCAGATCAAACGAGGCAATCAAGAATTCGCTGAGACCATCCCTTTTCTGCTTATTCGCCTTATCCAGCCACACCCTGTCACACCTGAATTCTTGACTGATTGCTTTAATTGAGGTATTATGAATATGTCGGCAGACGTACAAGTAATTTTAGGCGGAGGAACTGCCCATGAAGAAATTAATAATCCTTTTGACTCTTGCATTTATCCCGTGGTTGGCTGTTCCAGGCGACTGCTTTATTGACTACTTGTTTGGGGGCTCGGCCACCAGCGATGCAATAGGCAATAACGTAGTTGGCGATTTGCGATCATGGTGGTCAGGTAACCCGGTCTATAACTTCAATCCTTATTACAGTGGAGGCAATCAGCCAGGCCAGAACAATCAGGGCACAGCCGGTGGACAAAACCAGGGTGCACCACCCCAAGCTTACAACCAGCAGAATCAGCAACCCAGTGTGACGTATTATCCTCCCCAGGGGCAGCAGTACAACTACAATCAGGGCCAGCAGCAGCCTATGCAGCAGCAGCAGTACCAGGCTGCACCTCAACCCTACCAGATGCAGCAACAGGCCCCGCCTCAAGCTTACTATCAGCAGGGTCCTCAGCAGCAATATCAAGGGCCGCCCCAAGGTTACGAACAAGTTCCTCAGCAGCAATATCAAGGGCCGCCCCAAGGTTACGAACAGGGTCCTCAGCAGTATCAGCAGGCACCACGTGGTGGAGGATACCAATCATATCAGTATGAACAAGAGACTCCCCAGAACGAGTAATGTGTGGGAACTGTCAGTGCCTTTTGGGCCTTGATGGATGGACTTGTAATTGTGAGGGATCGAATTAGCCGGACCGATTAGACGCTATTCATTGAGGCGGTATTGCTCTTAACCTGCTGCCGGCAATTCGGGCCTGTGCAGTGTGAGGGTAGTCACTCAATATTTTTTGAAAAATAATTTTCGCTGAGCGGGCATCTCCCATCTTTTCAAAAGCCTGCCCCTGTCGAAGTAAGCAGCTTAACTCCTTCTTTGACCCAGGAAATTCTTTGATTACTCGATCGAATTGAAGAACTGCATCGTCAAAGCGGCCCTGCCCGAAACGGGCTTCTCCCATCCAGTAAATTGCACTCGATGCGAACTCACTTTTGGGGTGTTTAACCAAGAATTCATCGAAAAGTTGTAGCGATTGATCAAAAGAACCGTTCTTGTACGCAGAATATGCTTCCCTATATGCTTTTTCATCAGGTGGGAGAGGCATGCTGAGGATGTCTACCGGCGATGCCCGGCCTACAACTCCTTGCGGGGCGGGCACTCCTCTCTCGGGTGAGATATTGTCGGACCTTGTTTCAGGCTGGGCTTGGGGGTGACCTTGCTGTACGGAGGCGCCTTTTCCGGCTCCCTGGGGAAGAGGTTCGATTCCGAGCTGCTTCTCAATGAATGCTACACGGTCCTGAAGGCTTCTGATCTCTTTTTCTTCTCCTCCGGAAGCCTGAAGGCGTTCGATCTGATCCCTCAGGCGCTGGATCTCACCTTCCATTTCCTGCATGCGAGCTGCCAGGTGAATGGGTGCCTGATCCACCTGCACGACTGAGTTTGCGGGTCTCACATAAGGCAGTGAAGGTCCGGCCTGTCTGGTTAAACATCCTGACAGGGCCATCACCCCTACAAGCAACGTACCCGCTATCGGCCACTTTATTGCTAATTTCATTATCTTGATGGTGAAAGGTAGGGCTACCGACATCAGGATATCCATCACCTGGAAACCCTAAGGAATACTCGCCTATTCTTTGCCCATGCAGCCTCATTGTGGGCCGGGTCCACAGGACATTCTGACCCGTAGGATACCGTGGTCATTCGATTTGGTACGATTCCCAACCCGACAAGATAGTCTACCACTGACCTGGCACGCCGTTCACCAAGAGCAAGATTGTACTCTGATGTTCCACGCTCGTCGCAATGTCCTTCCGAAACAACATTGATGTTGGGAACTCTCTTGAGAAGTTCTGCATTATATTGCAACGCTGTCTGGGCTTCCGGCGAAAGTGAGTATTTGTCATAGTCGAAATATACGATTCTTAGTTCGGCCTGAACTCCCTGGAGTTCCTGTTCTGAAATCTGTCCCGCTCCAAAAGGAGCAACCGGCCCCTGAGGAACTTGATTAGGCCTCACAATCTTCCTTGAACAACCCGACACGAGAGCTAGCGTGGCTAGCAAAACAATCATGCCATGCATCAGGTAGCGGGATAACATGGAGGTATTCTCCTTTCAACTCAGCTCGGTACGGCCTTCATTGAGAAGTCCGTGACCAAGCAGGGCCTTTGCCCGTCAAGCTTGATACAGGTACCTGGATCTGTCCTTTGGCGTCCATGATGTATATGAGCGTCTTGCCATCTCGGTTCGAGGAGAAAGCCATCATCCTTCCGTCGGGAGACCAAGCCGGATCCTGGTTTGAGCCCTTGTCCGTCAAAACTCTGAAGTCCGTCCCATCGGTTCGGATGGTGCATACCTGAAACCGCCCATCGATTCGTGCACTGAAAGCCAATAGATCGCCCCGTGGGGACCAATCCGGATCTGTATTGTAGTTACTCTGGAACGTCAGCCGCCTCGACTGCCCCCCACTGACGGGTACTGTGTAAATCTGGGGGCTGCCTGCCTGATCGGAAACGTAGGCGATGGTCGATCCATCGGGCGACCACGTGGGAGAGATATCATTTCCTCTGCCGGCAGTCAACCTTTTTATTATCTGTCCTTGCGTACTTATGATATATATCTTAGGTATTCCTTCAAAGCTCATCGATAACCCTATCAAGCTTCCGTCGGGAGAATAGCGTCCGGATGCGTTTATACCAGTCCGTGTCGACAATGGAAATAGGCGCTGGGTAGTTAGATCCATCAACCAGAGATCAGGATTCTTATTCAGGTATGATGTAAATATTATGCTACGGCCGTCAGGAGACCACTCGGGAGAAAGATTGATGGTTCCATTTCTGGTCATCTGCTTCAAGCCGTACCCATCAAAGTCCATACTATAGACTTCCCTGGATTGAGAATCTCCGACAAAAGCTATTCGAGTCGAGAAGCATCCGGGTACGGAGGTCAGTCTTTCCATGACCAGGTCTCCGAACCGGTGAATCATCCGTCTGTGATCTCCTATCTGGCCAGTAAAACGTTTGCCAAGTTCCAGTTTACGCAGCGGAACATCGTATAGCCTTGCCTCAAGGACTAGTTCATCGCCTCGGACATGAAAATTTCCCAATATTAAAGCCTGAATTCGCTGGCGAGACCAGACCTCGAAGTCCGGCTCGCTTGTAGAGTTTGGCGTGACCGGAGCATGAACTTCGACGATTTGAAAAAGTCCGGTAACATAGAGATCGTTTTTTAGTATTGCGGCGAGATCACTGCCGTTCAAAGGACTTGCACCGTCAGCGACAAAATCCTGTATAGAGATGGGCATCTTGGCTAGGTTCGGATTTTCAACATCTATGACGAGCTTGCCCTCACATGGAAATGCCCCAAGAACGAGGAACAGGAGAAAACCGAAGAGGGTCCGAGTGAGAAAGGGAAAGTGCAATAGCCATAAACGAGGTTTGTAGTGGATTGAACGTATTGGGACCAGGTCAGACAAAATGTTATCGTTGTTCATGTCTTTTTATTGGGGCTTTACAACAATGAGCCTGCATGCACTGAGGCGCAGGCTTCAAAGGTCCAGGTGCTCACTGGAGCCCACTGGGGGTGAATCTGAGTGCTAAGCCGCCGGCTTTTCGTATTTTTTCGCTCACTTCGGGGGGCATGGGTGGAAATGGTGAAGCCTGGAAAATGGCTCTGATCGCCGATCTGTCAAAGACAGGGTCTCCAGAGCTTTCATCTACGGAAGCATCCACCAGTCTGCCATCCTCAGCTATCTTCACCCCAATGATGGTAAATCGCTCTAATTTGATGGTGTCCCTGAAGACCGACCAGTTCGAATTGATGCGTGTCCTCACTCCATCAAACCACCGGGCCGAATCCTCAGAGGTAGATTGGGCACCGTGTTTGGAACCATGATTTCCCAATGCCGGGGATGTGGCAGGGTCCCGGGATGGAGCCGATGAAGACGTATCCGTCTTCCTGCTTTCCACTTCCTTTCGGATTGAGGCCAGTCGTTTTTCCAGGAAGTCCTGAGGGTCGGGCTTTTTCTTGACTGCTTCGACTTCCTGATTCTTTTTTGGAAGAGGTTTGAGAGCATCAACTCGCTCAAGAGGTTTTTTCCGTTTTTGAAAGGGTATGACATCGGTTGAGTGAGAGTTGGCGACTTTGAGTTCCAGTGTGTCTCTCTGGGTATCAGAAACCTCGTTTTGCACATCCGAATTCGTATATGGTTCTGCCGATTCAAGGTCACCCGTCTTGACTGGACCACGTTGGACTTTTTCCAAGACGACGGCACCTTCATTGGGTTCCACAAGCTTTACATGGCTCACACCGTCTTCAATGGACTTGGGGCGACTAGGCAGTAACGAGGAGGCCAAAACTATCGTAAGGATCAGGAAACCGTGCAGTGATACTGAAAGAATCAGCATCGAGGGTGAGGAGGCGTCAAGGGACCTTGGAAGGGAAATCGTCATTGTGCCGGAGCAGATTCCTGTTGAGGAGTGGTAATCATCCCAAGGTTTGCCACGCCCGCGCTCTTCAACGCACCCATAATGCGGACTACTGTCCCGTATGGTACGGATTTGTCCGCACGCAGGTAAACCTCTTTAGAAGCGCGATCCTTCGTTGCTTCAAGAATTTTCTCCGGCAGGCTTGCCTCTGACACAGGGGCTTCGTCAACGTAGATGTTGCCTTTGTCGGACACGGCAATAACAATGGGCGCGGTTTCCTGTTCCTTGGCCAAAGAATTCCCTTTGGCCTGTGGGAGTTCAACCGTTACACCCTCCTGCATCATTGGGGCGGTGACCATGAAGATGATCAGCAACACGAGCATGACGTCCACCAGAGGGGTGACATTGATCTCCGACATGGCCGTCTTCCTAGGTGAATTCATACTGAAAGCCATTAATTCTCCTCGTGCAAATACCGGGTTAGGTAATCCTCAATGACCCCTGGTCCTATTTTCTCTTCCAGTATATTCGCTCAATAATGTTAATTAGTTCCGAGGAAAAATTATCCATTTCTGTGGCGATGGTATTGATGCGGCCAAGAAAATAGTTATAGAAGATTACCGCCGGGATCGCAGCCAGCAAGCCCGCCGCAGTAGCGACCAGCGCCTCGGCGATACCTGGTGCAACCACTGCAAGGGATGCACTCTTCATGACCCCGATACGCCGAAACGACTCCATGATACCCCATACTGTTCCGAACAAACCTATGAAGGGGGCGGAAGATCCTGTTGTAGCAAGAAAATTTACGCCCCTCTCCAACCGTGTGCGTTCAGCCGTGACCGCCTGCTGAAGAGAACGGGTTACATTGTCCATCCCTGTTCGTTCATATTCAGGCTCCTGAGTTGTTTCGGCCGAACTCTTTTGGCTGGAGGATTGAATTCGAGATATCCTGTTTAGTTCAGCATATCCTGCCTTAAAAACGTGTGCCAGAGGGCTGTACGTAAACTGCTTCGCCTCGGCATACAAAAGAGAAAATTTGCGGGATTCCCGGAAGGCGTCGAAGAAAAGTTGTGTATCTTTCCTGGCCTTCGAAAGAGTGATAGCTTTGGTAAGGATAATACCCCAACAAATTATGGAGAAAATCAGGAGCATCAGCATTACGCTTTTCACAACCCATCCTGCTCCCATAATGATCATCCAAAGGCTCTGATCGTCAACTGCTTGAATCGGCAAAGCCGCGGCAAAAGCCTCGGGCATGGACACTATCTCCTTTCTTTAAGTCAGGCACTTTTTAATCCAGAATAACAATTTAGTCAAGTTATTACTTTATTTACGAAACTTTATAGAGCTTATATCATGTAAATTATTAATACAAAGCCGGGCGCAACCCTTTTGCTGTAAACATCGTTGCTGAGAATCCTCACTGACTTTCTTCTCGAATAATGATCCGGTTCTTGTCTCCCGAGTATCTCCCAGCCTCATCAAGCAAGGAATGTTCACTTTTGAAATCGCTCATTGCACAGCGACACAATCTGTGAAGCGCCTCTTCATACCGCATGGTGTGCCTATCTTTATATCATCATGATACCATATTGTTATCTTTTGAAATATAGACAAAAAATAAAGCTATTTGTTCCTAAATTACAAAACTCCAGGGAAAAGTCTCTCATACGTAACCTTGAAACAGCTTGACATCTCGCTATAATTTTTATATTTTTCATAAAAAGCTTGAGGTCGAAATGCCCTACCGGATCATCGTGGCCGACAAAGACCCTGTCAGCCGGGAAACCCTGTCCAGGTTCTTTGAGGCCTCAGATTATCAACTACTTGGTGTCCGTAGTGCAACCGAACTTAAACAGCAAATAAAAAATCTCAAACCTGACCTGGTAATCCTCAACTCCATACTGGAAGATACTCCGGGCTGGCATGCGGTAAGGAAAATCGTTTCAGGTATAAAGACATCGAGGAATTACTCGGATGTGCCGGTGCTGCTCATATTGGGCGACCCCGGCAGTCCTTCTGCAACTGAATTACAAGAATCCGGCGCGGACGGCTATCTCAGGAAACCTCTGGACGAAAAAGCGGTAAGAAGTTCTGTCGAGTCCTTTCTTGAAATTCCGCTCATGGATCAAGATGAAAATTATGACGACGACATAATGATAGACTTCGACGATGATTCAGAAGATTCGGGAACAGACACAGAAGCTTTAACTGATACAACCAAACAGGCCGGCGAACCCGCAGTCGATTTGGAGCACCGTTCGGACATTGAACCGGTCTCACTTGTGGAGGAACCGGGGCGCAGAGGAGTGACACTCCCCGATGATTTTTACGGCAATGAATTTGATCTCAATCTGGAAGACATTGGGGTACCCGATGAACTGGACGCCGTTATTTCGCCTTATTCCTCTTCAGGGCCGGTTTCGTCTATCTCTATTAATGAGTTAGAAAGAAGCGTTCAAGATCTACCGGATCTGGATGTCGAACCTGTCCCGGTTGTTTATGATCTTGATATGACTGTTCCAGACGATAAAAAGTCGCAAGGCTCGACACAACAACAGGGAGTTCCCAACCAGGACACGCTTAAAGGTCCATCGGATTCAAATTCAATGAGATTATCCCTGTCCGAGGATCATACAAGGGAAGTCCTCGTAGGGGCTCATCAGGCATTGCCGCCATACACTAAGGATTTGGTTGATGATTTAAGCCGTG
>CAIXMD010000531.1 GCA_903920415.1 uncultured Desulfomonile sp. | reverse complement strand
AGTTGGGCAGCGCGATACCCTCCGAAAAGTATCCTCCTGCAACGAAATTTTACGAGGACTATTTGAAAAAATACGGAGAGGCCATGGAAGCAGCGCACGGACCCGCTCCTTCCTATGATTCGGTCTATATTCTGGCCGAGGCGATCGAGCGTGCAGGAACTCTTGATCCGGACGAGCTTGTGGCCGAAATCAAGAAGACAGATCGCCAGGGGGTTATTGGCAGGATAAAATTCGATGAAGGAAATCAGGTCATTTACGGTGATGATCCCACTAAGACGGCTGTGGGATGTGTGTTTCAGTGGAAAGAGGGGGGCAATCGAGTCATAGTTTTCCCCGAGTCCATCGCAGAAGGAAAGATCGAGCTACCCGAGTGGGTAAAGTCAGCGAAGTAGAATTGCCGTGCCTCTTGAAATAGGCGAGAAGATCCATTGTTAGAAGTCACTATCATATACGGTTTTATCAACAGTGTTATCCTGGCCTTAATAGCCTTAGGATTCAGTTTGAATTTCGGTATAAGCGGTGTATCCAACTTTGCCTACGGTGCATTATATATCCTGTCCGGCTATACGGCATGGATTCTTATCAATAAATTGTCCATCCCTTTCCTGCCTGCGGCTATACTTTCAGTACTTTTCACATCTGCATTGGGCGCGGCCCTTTATAGGTTGGTACTGTTGAGAGTTCGGGGATTAGTGATATCCGAGGTTATTGCAACGTTTGGGGTTGGGATGGCCATTCTCGAGTTGTTCCGATATCTCGGTTTTACCGGATTTGAGTATTCTTTGCCCGTTTTCAGCGATGGCTCCATCTTAATAGGAAACACCTACGTAGATCATCAGAGACTTTGGATCGTCGGAGCCGGAATAGTCCTTGCCGCAGGTCTCTATCTCTTCACTCATCACACGCGTACGGGCTTGGCTTTTCGGGGCATAGCTCAGGAAGAGAGGACCGCTCTTTCCCTTGGCATCAATTCAGACAGAATTGCAGGATTCAGCGTGGCTTTCGGTTCTGGTTTGGCCGCCGTTGCAGCCATCTTGATTCTGCCCAGAGGGACCATATCGGTCAACGAAGGGTACGATGTCTTAATAAACGCAATGGCAGTATGCATCGTAGGCGGGCTTGGTAGTACGGTCGGGGTTGTGGTTGCAGCATTCATCATCGGCTATGCCCAGATGATAACTGATGTTGTCTCCGGTCCGCATTGGAGGATGATCGTTTCTCTGGTGGCAATTCTCGTGATCCTGGTGTTCAAGCCATCAGGAATTTTCGGCAAGCAAAAGGAATTGGAAGAGCGGATCTAGTCACGACATTTCCAGAATTGAATTTTCGGTTTGGCGACGCTGTTCAGGCTATTCGAATTAAACTTTATCGGCGGTACAGTGAAACAGAGAAGAAAAGAGCGGATAGACCGAGGGATCAAGGCTAGGTCGGATGACATATTCGGCTTGACTTCGTATCGGGAGATGCTCTATGTAGCTGTCCCACCAGTTCTTCCGGTCATCGCTCTCGCCATCCTTCCACTGGTGCTTCCTCACTACTGGCAAAAAGTCCTGATTTCTACAGCGGTGTTTGCTCTCTTAGCCTTGAGCTGGGATTTTTTGGTCTCGGTTGGGATGGTTTCCCTTGGGCAGGCACTCTTTTTTGGGGTAGGGGCATACCTTTCCGGGTCTCTGGATCGCTACGCCGGGCTTCCCGTGTGGTTGACCATACCTCTAGCAACCGTATTAGGCGGCGGTATATGCACTGTATTTCTCTTGCCGGTTTTGAGATTGCGGGGCATCTATTTTGCCATGGTTACTCTGGTCCTGCCTCTCATGCTGGAGCGCGCTGTCGAGGCGACTGGAGTACTGGGCGGTACTGAAGGGCTCGCGAGGCTTAAGCCCTTTGGAAATCCTTGGATAGAAATATACCTGGTTACTGCGATTCTGCCGTTGGCTCTGTTCGGTTTCCGGAGGCTTATGGCCACCGATTACGGGTTAGTTCTAAAAGCTATTCGCGACAATGACAGGGCCGTAATGAGCGCAGGTATCAACATTTATCGCCTGAAAGCTCAAGCGCTGTTTATTGCATCCTCCATAGGAGCGTTTTGTGGCGCATATATGACGCATGTTTACATGTTCGTGGGTATGCCCGTCTTCGCTCTCGACTATTCCATTTTGCCCTTGGCATCTGCAGTAGTTGGTGGGATGGGCAGCTACGCCGGTTCAATCATGGGTGCTTTCATTTTGGTCCCGCTCTCAGAAGCTTTACGGGGAGTGGGCGGGTTACGCACGGTAATATATGCGCTCTCATTAGTGGTGTTTATCGTGGCTCTACCGGAGGGGATCTTTCATTATATTCAGAGAAAATACCAAAAGTTCGAAAGATGGGTTGAAGTGGAAAAATAAAATCGGGTTTCAGCCAATATAATTCTTATGTGAGAAAGACTTTTTTGCAGGGCAACGAATCGAATTATAAGGACAAGGTTTAAAGATATCCTTACTTCACAAGAATCTCGGCAGGGAACAAGAGGCTTACCTTTTATGAATGAAACAGACCGACCCAGCACTCAAACTCAGATCCTAACTATCCGTGGACTGAGCAAGAGGTTTGGCGGTGTAAACGCAGTGGACAGCGTGAATTTCCATCTCAATCAGGGCGAATTGCTCGGCGTAATTGGCCCAAACGGATCGGGTAAGACTACTCTTGTTAACCTGATAACCGGTTTTGTGAAACCCGACTCAGGAAAAGTCGAATATTGCGGTCAGGATATCACTGGCTGGATGCCCTACCGTATTGCTGAACTGGGGATAGCTCGAACATTCCAGATGGCTCGGCCTTTTGCAGAACTTCCCGCATACAAGAATCTCATCATTCCTTTGTATTCATCACGAGTGAAAGGCTTGTCCGGAGGCCGGTACGGCGACAGAGACTCAGTATCCAAGGATTTACTTGAAGAAGTCGGCTTTGAGAGAGACTCCTCAGTGACGTACAAGGCTGCAGGCAGCCTCCCCCACGGCTATTTAAAACGTCTGGAACTGGCAAAGTGTCTCGCTTTGCGTGCGGATCTGATCATTTTGGATGAACTTTTTTCGGGAATGAGTATTGCGGAACTGGCGAGTATTTTGCCTATAATTGAAAAGCTAATGGTCGAGGGGAAAAGCATAATCATGATTGAGCACCGTCTTCGAGAACTCTTCCGGATTGCTGGACGAGTTGTGGTACTCAACTTCGGTTGTATCATAGCTGACGGAAAACCAGCAGAAGTTATGGAAAAACAAGATGTTAGACAAGCTTACCTGGGAACAGAAGATTAGAAGAGTGTGCAAAAGGGAGTTGGGAGATTCACAAGGTTACTGTCGTGTTTCATTCGGACAGAAATCT
>CAIXMD010000530.1 GCA_903920415.1 uncultured Desulfomonile sp. | reverse complement strand
CATAGCAAGCAAATTTGCCATTACCACGTCCTTCACATAAGTAAAGTCCCGGCTCTGCCTCCCCGTTCCGTAGATCACCGGGGGACTATGGTGCAACAGTGCCGTCACAAAACGGGGAATTACCGCCGCGTATTCGGACATGGGGTCTTGGCGCGGACCGTAGACGTTGAAATAACGCAAACCTATCGTCTCTAATCCGTAAAGGTCTTTGAAAAGACGGCCATAATCTTCGTTAATTCGCTTGGTGAGAGCATATGGTGAGAGGGGGAAACCCTCCTTGCCCTCTTTCTTGGGCAGTTTTTTACTATCGCCGTACACAGATGATGAAGACGCGTACACCACTCGGGAGACTTTATTCTTTCGCGCTGCGAGAAAAACGTTCAGCGTACCGTCAACATTAACATTTTGAGTAGTTACGGGGTCTTCTATGGAGCGCGGAACACTGCCCAAGGCGGCCTGATGCAATATAGCGTCCACGCCCTCACTGGCTCGTTCAACTGTCGACAAATCCCGGATGTCTCCGTTGATAACTTTAAAATCTTTTCCACGCTTGAACTTATTGTTCCCAAGCGCTTCGAGGTTCTCCATTTTTCCAGTGCTGAAGTTGTCCAGAATCCGGACCTGGTCAGCTCGTTCCAGAAGTTCCTCCACAATGTGGCTACCAATAAAACCTGCGCCCCCGGTAACCAATATCAGTCTTCCGTTTTTATTGTTCATATGGTTATCCAGCCTATTGTCAGTTTTGTTTAAACATCGGCACACTAGTAGTTTTCACTAGGGAATTCAATTCAAGAAAGACCACAGAAATTGAATTTACAGAAAGTGATTTTCACGAGATGGGCTTAGAACAGGGCAAGAATCTCAACATAGACTTACATAACATAATAATCCGCTGTTGGGATTGCGGCTGATTCGGGGCCAAGAGATTCATTCAAGGCAAAAGGAGTCCATTGAAGATTATTCGGCGCGATCGGACCAAACTTTTTCAAATGAAATAAACTTGCTCACGGCATTTCGGGAGGTAGGGTTGTCTCTCCCTCTCCCATACGTTTATAGTGCCTGCCGCTTTTCACCTGCGCGCGATCTTGCCCGTTCGGCTTTGTTGTTCTTTGTGCTGACCATAGTGACTTCCTGACGACCGAAGCTCCGCTGGAATACAATTTTCCCATTTTCTCCATACAGGAGAATCGACACCCCCGCTAATGCGGCATGGGGCCTGGAATCACCATAGGGGAGTTCCACCCGGGAATTATATTTGAATGCAATGCTTTCCCCGTCTTTGAAATCAAAGGGGAGATCCCCTTCCCCAAGTCGTGTTTGTTTGGGATAAACGTAAATCTTATTTTCTCCGCTCTTATCCTCCATCTCTACATATACAAAAAGGTAACCGGCAAATTTTATGTCCGGTTGATCTTTAACTAGTCTAAAGCTCAATGTGCCGCTGCTGGAAACGTCCGCAGAGGCCGTCACCTCTTGGGCGTTGAAGCTCACAACAGGGGACCTCGGCGTAACTCCTACCGCCTCGGGCTGTCCGGGAGGCTTAGTCATTTCCAAAGGAGATGACGGGCGCTTTTGTCCTGACTCCATCGCGGAGGTAGCAACTGAATCTTCCGGCTTCTCTTCCTCGCTTGCCGCAGAGGCGGCTGCATCCCCCAAGGTCTGCCCTGAATCCCTGCCGCCCGCCAAAGTGCTATCCTTCTGTAATCCCGCAACGCCGCCTTCTAAGGCTCCTGATCCAGTCGGTTCCGAGTTTCGCAAAGTCACGGCGGCCGGCACCGGGGATTGCCGAACTTTGTCCACGCTGTTCTCGCGGCTCGCAGATGAGGACTCCAGTGTATTTAACTTCCCGACTTCATTGAGAAGTTTATTGGAACCTCCGGACTTCAGATTCACCTGTTGTTCCTTGCTGGAGAAGAAGCTTCCCAACCCTAGGGCCAAGACAACAATTACGGCGACGAGTCCTGCCATCGATACTGCGATGACGCGCAGCCTGAACCGGGTCAATTCGACCTGGTGTGAACTACCGGACTCACCTATTACTACTATCGTGTAACGGGCTTTATCACGGACCTTCGGTTCCGGAATAGCGGGAAGCGCTCTGTAAGGCGGACCATCCCTTCGAGAGTATTCGGAACCCTTCACTTTTGCCACCAGCCAGCACCATGCTTTTTCAACCTTTGTCACAGTGATCATCTCCCTGGAAGGGCTGAACACAACTCACCAGGAGTCGGCCCTATAAACCTTGTCGTTTTCCACCCGTTCGTTTTCCATCCGGATGGTTTGATCTGATTGGAAGAAGATGTTTTTTATCTTCACGGGATTCATGCCATCCATTTCGCGGTACTGAAAAACTGGATGATACATTTTCATCAACCTGTCAAGATCCTTTTTGTTCGAGATTAACTTTCATTTCTTCTGTAACTTCAGGACGTCTTTTCTTACTTTGAATCGACCTCAATTGTGGCCTCTTTCGATCCTCGTATTTCTGCGCGGTCATTTCTGATCTGTCTATTTCTAAGTCCCCCCCGATTTTTAATTGGATTCAGGGCGGCAGCTAATCCGTTTGCTTGGAAGTTAACGCTGTTGGCTTCCGGTTTGCACATCTCTCCTCTTATGTCTCCGTTCACAATAATGTAACGCCCGGGTGTGTGGTCGTTAATAAGAGACCCCGCTACCTTTTCCATGCAATCATTCGCGTACGTAATGCAAGGCAATATCAGGCGATTTGATGAAAAAGCGCTCTCGAGTTTGTCGTTCGCTTCCACGGGAGGAGGGCCAAGACTTGTCGGACCCATGATTTTGTCTACAAGCCCCCCCCTTGATGGAGGTGAAATACGAGGTGTTTCGATCTCTCCAGCAGCAATAAAATCAGGTTCATCTGTGGAAATGAGTTGAATTCCATAATCTTTCCGATCCACTGAACGAGGCCGTAACCCCTTGTGTGCACTGGCGAGCAGTACTCTCGTGGGATAAGGATCATCAACTGTCCGATGATAGTCTTCGGCATAGATGCCGAACTTGTCACCAGTGGCTATGTACAAGATCTTTATACCTGAACTCTTGAAGGTTTCCGAACTGTAAAACTGAGGGAAGATAGCAGTGATCAAGCCGTTGTGCCTGTATAAATAGATGTTGCCCAGCTTGACGCCAACTTGTTTGTGTCGATTGTAGAGCTTGAGTTTCTTTTCTTTCCAGCCGGAGAAGTCCAGGTGGTAGCTCTGAAAATTCGGGGAGTAATACTGCATGTATGCATCGACATCCATTGACTCCCATGCCCGGCGCCAGGCTTCAACAAAATTCCGAACCTTTCCTTCTTGCTCAATTATTGAAGACTTGGGAACCATGATCAGTTCTTTGACCACAATGAGGGGCGTGCTTTGCAGACGAATGAACCGAGAAACCCTTATCAGGTCACGATTCTCCAGGGCTATACATCCTGCGGAATCCGGCTTGGACCCGAGAGGTTTGTCTCGTCCATGCAGCCATATACCATCTCCGTTTTTTCCTCGACGGCGATCGACAAAATTGGGATAATCAGTGGTGAAGGCCCATGAACCATACTTTGGCGGAAGTATGCTGCCATCTATCAGTGAACAGAAAAAGTAAACCCCCTCAGGTGTTCTCATGTCCTCGCGGTCCCACTTGTCTCCTTCATTCTGCCCCGTGGAACAGCGAAATGACTCAATCATAGCGGGCGCGCCGTTGCTTATACTCCACACACTGAGAAGCTGCTGAGATTTGTCAACGATTATGGCGTGAGAGTTCCCTTCCATCATCCAGTTCATTAAAGCCACGGGATACAAAGGTTTTGCCCACGTGACTTCAACAGACCAAAGGAGAATTAAGACAACAATTGCTGAAACGTGTTTTGGGGTCTTAACAAATAATAAAAGCGCGCGTGCGAACTGTGAGGTTACTGCGAACATGCATCTTCCCATACAAGCAGTTGCGCAAAAAGTCAAGCAATTTAGGTTAGGTTAAGAAAGCAACGCACTGATAAATTTATGAAAATACTCTTTCAAAAATTGAATCGGTCCACCGGAGAGCATGGTCGATGTCGAAAGCCGATTCCAACTGCTCAACGGTGAGATGTTCTAATATTACAGGATCCTCCAATAGCACTTTCTTAAACTCCTCTCCTTTTTCCCATGCCTTCATTGCGTTCCTCTGGACAAGCGAATACGCATGCTCCCTGGTAAGGCCATGGTCCACCAGCTTGATCAGGATGGATTCGGAAAAGATAAGCCCACGGCTCATCATAAGGTTAGCAAGCATCTTATCCTTAAAAACTCTCATGTTCCTGACCACCGAGATCATGCGGCATAGCATGAAGTCTGCAAGTATAGTGGCGTCCGGGGCAATAATTCTCTCGACTGATGAATGTGATATGTCCCGCTCGTGCCATAAAGGGATATTCTCCATGGCAGCTACTGCATGACCTCTCATCACTCGAGCAAGGCCGCTGAGGTTTTCCGTCAGCACGGGATTTCTCTTGTGCGGCATGGCCGATGACCCTTTTTGTCCGGTGTGAAAGAACTCCTCAACTTCTGAGACTTCCGAACGTTGAAGGTGTCTGATTTCGACGGCTATTTTTTCCAGGCTGGAGGCAATCAACGCAAGGGTGGTGAAGTAGGCTGCGTGCCGGTCCCGTTGAATCACCTGGTCGGACGCTGGAGCAGGTTTCAGACCCAGTTTTGCCAGGATAGTCTCTTCCATCACCGGATCTAAATGAGCGAAAGTTCCCACCGCACCCGAAATTTTTCCAACAGAAATGGTTTCTAGGGCAGCATCCCACCGAGTAAGGTTCCTGGACATCTCACTGTAATAAATAGCAAGCTTGAGGCCGAAAGTAGTAGGTTCAGCATGAATCCCATGTGAACGGCCGACCATAGGTGTATAGCGATGTTCCATGGCCCTGTCTTTCAGCGCGGCTAACAAATTGATCAAATCTTCACGAATGATCTGGCCGGCCTCCTTGAGCAGAAGAGATAGAGCTGTATCAACTACGTCATACGAGGTCAGCCCCCGGTGAATAAACCGGGAATCCTCGCCGACGAATTCTGCAACGGAGGTTGTAAATGCAATTACATCGTGGCGGGTAATCTCTTCGATCTCGTCAATGCGGTGAAGATCGAAATTGGCACGGGATCTAATTCGGTCCATGCTCTCTATGGGGATTACTCCTCGTTCAGTCCATGCCTCGCAAACCGCCAATTCTATATCCAGCCACTTGCGGTAGCGATTGGAAGGTTCCCAGATTTTCCCCATTTGCTCACGGGTGTAACGCGGAATCAAAGTAATATCCTTTGTTCAGTGATTATTATTTATGCCATGTTGATGGACTGGGCGCCCAATATATGATAGCGATGGTCGTGGATCAACATACCATGTGACGCAGTTGGTTGCAAACCACAAAGGTTTGGAGCTAAAAAGAGTTTTGTTCAGACCAGCGAAACTTATAACAACTCCATTTAGCGTGTTGTTTTTTTAGAAACCATTTTGGCTTGCCGCACATCTAACCTAATAGATACTAATTGAGATTGCCTGGTCAGACCTAGCTTGGTCTCGAAGGGGAGGAATCATAAATGAAGAGGACGGAAAAAGCCGAAAAATTGGTCAGCGAAATGGAGAGGATCGCGCCTTACATGTATGAAGGATTATACGGAAGTTTTCTTCGTTACTTCATGGATTCGGATAAATCGAAGTGGACGAGCAACATATCAGGACATCTGAGTAGATCAAACCAGGACTGGGCGGATGTGGGAGATGAAATAGCTTTGGTTCTGTGGGAACGATTTGAGCACCGAATTTCTTGCTAAAAACGATACGAGTCATCAAAAGGTTCCGACCGAGGGCATTACACTTTTTATGGATCCTGGCCGGAACCTTGACATATATACCTTAAACTTTGCCATCCTCCACCAATTTCGGTTCAGCGGCAGGCACAAAGTTGGGTAGAACAGGAAACTTCAAATTCCGCCCTGAGGACTTTCCCCAAGTGATCGCGACGGTCCGATAGCCAAGGTGAGCGAACTTGGAAAACGGAAGGTACAGGAACAGGGCCAACACGAACATCAGATGGACTGCATAGAGTACATAAGCGCCACCCGGGGAGCCCGCGTATCGTATCAATTCGGTGAGCAGACCGGTAGACCCTGTGCCGAAAATCACGAAGATGAAGAACCAGTCAAAGTATGAACTCCCGCCAGTTTGTTCGGGTGCGGTGAGTCTGCGTATCAACATTATCCCAAGTCCCAAAACAAACGATACAGCACTAACGTTCCCCAGTATCTTTATTGGCAGGGTCCCGGGACCGTTCTGGGAAGGGGGAGCAATATGAAGAATATCGATATTGAAGGCCACGATGGTGGTTGTGACTAATAGGCCTATCATGCCCCAGAAAACTAACAGGTGCGAGGTATATCTAATGTTATTGGCCTGGCACTCCTTGAAAGTTGTGTGAGGCAGAATTTCCTTCAGAGCCTCGATCAAGCTCGGGAAGAAGGCCTTTCGTTCTCCGGAACCACCGACAAGATTATTGGTTTCGAGGCTTGCCCAGAATTTCTTGAGACTCAAAACCATCGATACGACCGCAAAGAGCAAAGCTGCTGTAAAAATTACCTGTATGTACACGTAATTTATGAACTTACCGTAATTGACCGGTTGTGGAAAGCTAAAACCCTGATTCGCGAACACGAGCAGCAGAACCACGACAACAGGTATAGCTATTGCCGGTACGAAAAGGGCAGGAGATCCCACAAGTTTTCCCAAGAATGACGGCCAAGAATTCTCCTGGATTGCCATTTTACGGACAGCCTTTAGAACGTCCCCTGGGTTTGCTCCTCGCGGGCACTGGATGGAACAGTCATTACACTGATGGCACATCCAGACATCAGGATCGTTAAGCAGCCTGTCTTTCAGGCCCCACTGGGCCCAGATCATTTCTTTTCGTGGATAAGGATTATTATCCGGAGCAATGCGGCATGCCACGGAGCATGTTGCACATTGATAACACTTTTTCAGATCACCGGCACCGGCAGCTATGATATCCTGGGTAAACTTAAGATCAGGTTCAGCAACCAATTCCTTCGCCATGGTTGAGCCTCCTTAGAAACCTTTGTACGGGTTAGGATCAAACTCAGCAAGCTTTTCCATGAAATCGTCGACCAATTTCGGGATGGTCATATACTCGTCAATGGCCAATTGATGGAAACGAATGCGTTCAGACTCCAGGACCAATCTCTGTAACGTCTCGGAGATTTTGCCCATTCGGTAGTCCGCGAGTTCGCTGCCTTTGATGAAGTGGCATTGATAATCGTCTCCATACTTGCAGCCGATTAACATTATGCCATCAATGCCCTTGGACAAAGCGTCGGCTATCCAGACCATGTTGATGTTACCGATGCATCTGAGCGAAATGAATCTCACAAACGGGCTATACTGCAACCTGTTTATACCGGCCATATCGATGGCCGGAAAGGCATCGTTCTCACAGACGAATACGACTGCTCTCGGTTTTTCAGCATCCTCGTCGGGAACATCGATGGATTTCACCATCGAACCGATCATGTCTACCGAGTGGTCCCTGAAGGAGATGATTCGCTCGGGACAGGATCCCATGCAAATCGCGCAGCGCCGGCAACGGGTCGGTTTGGGAAGAGGAGTCCCGTCAGGCTTCTCATCGTAAGCTCCGAAAGGACATTCTTCCGTGCAACGTTTACACTGTGTGCAGCGCGTAAGAAAGATCTCCGGGAATGACTCGTCTCCGGCCCTCGGATGAACTGCCTTGCCCTGAGCCACCAACTCAACGCACTGGATCGCCTTCAGAGCAGCCCCAGTCGCGTCAGTCTCACAGCTCTGGAAATCCATCGGCTGACGGACGCAACCGGCAGTGTAGATGCCTGTCCTCTGAGTCTCATAGGGAAAGCAGATAAAGTGTGAGTCGTTGAAGCCGTAAGGATTCTGGGGAAGGAACGGTCCTTGTCGATATTTGAGATTAACGATTGCAGAATCAGCGGTAGCAGGTACCATCCCAGTGGAGAGGACTACCACGTCCACATCGACCCTCAGCTTCTCACCCAGGAGCGTGTCCTTCATCACCACACTCAAACCGGAGGAACCGTTGGACACGGTCACTGGAGTCCCCTTGGAAAGAAAGACCCCCGGATCATCTTGCATGGTCTGGTAAAATTTTTCATACTGGCCCGGCGCTCTCATGTTTTCATAAAAAATATACGCTCTACCATCGGGATTAGCCTTACGAAGATATTGAGCCTGCTTCAGCGCTACGAGGCACCCCACCGCTGAGGAATACAGCAGAGGATGCTCAGTATTCTCATCCACGCATTCCACAAAGGCTATGGAGGTCACTTCCTTGCCATCGGAGGGTCTCGTAAGCCTGCCTTTAGCCGCAAGCTCTTCCATCTGGACATTCGTTATCACATCCGGGTACTTGCCGTATCCCAAGTCCGCATAGGTGGAAGGATCCTGGGGTCGCCATCCAGCAGCCAACACCACTGCACCTACTCGGACCTCCTCATGAGGAAAATCAGGAGACTCAGGTGTTTCCTCGGGAACTGCCGCTGTTTCTTCCTGAGAGGATTTGGCAGGTTCGGGCTCGCTCTTGTCCTGGGATTCTCTCGCCTTCTTAGCTGCCAGCCATTCGTTCTGCTCTTTGACCAGTCTCTCTATCCAAGGTCCATCGGGTCTAATGACTGCGTCAAACATGCCCGGGGCTCCAGATATGCTATATATCCTGTGGCCGGTGAACACCTTGATCTTGTCACTCGCATTTATCGCCTTGATTTTCTCATGTATCGGCGAATCTACTATCTCATCGTAAGGAGGCTTTCCTGTGAAAACTTTATGGAAACGGTTAGCCCATCCTCCGAGCTGAGTCTCTTTTTCAACGAGGTAGACCTGATATCCTGCCCTTGCGGCCTCAATGGCCGCGGTCATGCCGGTCATGCCTCCCCCGATGACCAGAATGGACTTATCCACTGGTTCCATGAACGGCGGCCTGTTCTCGTACTTGGTGGTCTTGGTTATGCCCATACGAATGTAATCCTGGGCCAGCATCTGGGTATCCTCATCGTTGGCAGGATGTGACCAGACCACATGCTCCCGCAGATTAATCCTCTCGGTTATCACGCCGTCGAATGTAAATTCCTGCTGAAAAACACGAGGAGATGGCCCAGCGAGTATAACCGCAGTGAGCCCTTCGGTCGCTATGTCGTTTTTTATCACAGCGAGCTTGTCCGAATCGCTCCAGTATGGCTCAGCCTTGCAGATCGCCACGTTGAACTCGTCCGTGGCCACGGCGATAAGGGCTTCGATGTCGAGGGCTTCGCCGATACCATAGCCTGTATCGATGTAAACTCCTATCTTGTGGTCCATGGACTTACCTCCCCACCGTATCCTGAAGGGCTTTTAAAGCAGCCCCGGTAGCGTCTTGCAAGCAAGTGCCCACATCCATCGGTCTCTTAGACACGCCGGCAGCATGTATCCCGTCTTCGGAGACCATGAACCCGAACTCGTCGTAGCTGACACCCGGTCCCGGAACCCTCTCTTCGAGGGTATTGGGCTGCATACCGACGGCCAGGACGGCCATGTCAAAGGCACGACGAATTTTGTTTCCTGAGAGAATATCCTCTCCCTCTAATATCACGTCCTTCGTGACCGGGTCCTCAGTGATGTTCACGATCTTACCTTTGGTAAGAAGGATTTTATCGTCTTTTCTCACTCTATCGAAAAAGAACTCGAAACGCCCATAAGCCCTCAAATCAATATAGAATATGTGGGCTTGCGCCTCGGGATTGTAGTCTCGTAGATAGGTGGCCTGTTTGAGGGAAGCCAAACAGCAAATTGAAGAACAGTAGGGCAGATGATTCCGGTCTCTGGAACCCGCGCATTGCACAAAAGCAAGGTTGTTCACTTTCTTGCCGTCCGAGGGACGTACTATGTGTCCCTTGGTAGGCCCACTTACGGAAGCGAGTCTTTCCATCATTACGTTTGTGATGACATTGGAGCAGGTCCCGAAGCCGAGGGCATCTAATTTTGAGGCATCGTAGGGTTTCCACCCTGTAGCCCAGATAATGGAGTTGACTTTAACTTCAAGGGTTTGAGGCTTGGCATCCAGATCAATTCTGATTCCTTTGGCAGTGCAGGAATCAAGAAAGACCTTGTATTCGGGGCTTCCCTGAACCTTTCTCAGGGCCTCCCCATCAGCCGTGAGATTCATGGGATAGGCCATCTCGTAGGGCAAATAGACTGCCTTGACTTTGTCCATCCCGTAATTGAACTCATTGGAGATCTCTATCGGACAGTTATCCACGCACTTGCTGGTGGCAGAGTGGTCTTCAACATATCTCGGTGAAATATTGATCGTAGCGGTATAGGCGCCTGGGGTACCTGTAATGGTTTCAACGGAAGCAAGAGTATACACGGTAATGTCGAAATTTCTTCGAATCCTTCTGAAGTTAATTTCCAATCCGCACGTAGGAGGACACAGCTTGGGAAAGTATTTGTTCAGCTTGGCTACGCGGCCGCCCAGGTACGGCAGCCTTTCGACCAGGATAACCTTACAACCGGATTCCGCAGCTT
>CAIXMD010000529.1 GCA_903920415.1 uncultured Desulfomonile sp. | reverse complement strand
TCTTCTTCAGCGCCCTCAACGTGCTCGGCTTATCACCGCCTGTCTGGAAGTCGGGTCCAGGCTGGAAGATCATTGCGACTCGGCTGAAGCTTTTGTCGAATTCCTCCAATGAAACATCTCGCGGCCCACCGCTGGGGTCGTTCAGATACCATTTCTTCGGTCCATAACCTTCGACAACCACAAAGTGATTCAAATTCCACAAGGCTATCAGCGGGAAGGGAAGCTTCTTGAGATCTTCGATTTCCGGATGATGCTCATTGGAAATCAGGCCGTATCCTCTACCGGCGTTCAGGATGTTGCTTGCCTTGCTGCCATCACGAGAAACGCCGCAATCGATCCGCATCTGTTCCAGAGTTACCCAGCGTCCATAGAAGGCCGCAATCATGCATAAAGCGGCCGCTCCGCATTCGATCGATTCCATCTGAATGACAGTAGGGGTAACAAATCGGTTCGGGGTTTTGAATAAAGTCCGCAGCGCCTTTTTGATAGTCTGAAGATGACGGGAAATCATTTCAGATGCCCAACCACTTCTTTATCGCGGGTAATACCAGAGCGGCCGGCGGCTGCTTCGAAACCACCACTTCGGCTGTCCCCATGGTTCCTGCGGTGAGTTCCACGTCCGCTCCCTTGAGAGATGACCAATGGAAGCCGCTCTTGGTCGAAGGGTCACGATCGAGCGATCCGAGAACGGACAGCAAGGGGCCCTTTTGCATGACGGAATCCACAAGTTTGTCATTCTTCAGCCACGAAAGTAGAGCGTCCCTGGAGATCGGGAATATATCCACACTAGACACTTTCCCGGTCATGAACCCGTACTCCTCACGCTGAACAGTCGACGGGGCCACTTGTATTGTCATTCCGGGAAGGATCTTCTTTCCTTCGGCTGCCGGGACGAATATCTCGACCTCCAGTTCGGTGAGAGCCCTATCACAAGTCACGATGGGCTGTCCCTCCTGAACACGCTGTCCCTGCCTCGCCAATACTTCAATCACCCGACCGTGAAAATCGCTTCGGATAGAGGTCGTCAGATCCATTTTCTTTTGCAGAGCGTTAAGCTCTCCCTCGGCCAGGCTAAGTTTGAACTTTAGTTGAAAGAGCTGATCGTGAACAGTGGCCTCCAACTCTCGCCTTTTCAATATCGCCTCGTTCAACTCGGTGTCGACCGTCGCCCCCTCTTCCACCGCTTTTTCATACTCCAATTTGGAGTTGAGATACGCTTGGCGAGTAGCCGCTCCTTCCTTCAGCAGTTCCTCATAAGTTCTTACCCGCTCGTCCAGCGCCCTGAGACGTCGTTCGATGAACACCTTCCTCTGTATTAATTGCAGTCTTTGCGTTTCAAACACGCGCTTTTGAGCGTCTGTCTTGGCAAGAATCAGTTGAGACTGTTTGAAACGGCTTGCTCTTATCGAATCGATTTCCGCCTGCTTTATGCTGATCTGGTTTTCAAGTTGGGGATTGGAGACAACAGCTACGATTTGTTTTTTTTGAATGATGTCACCTGAGCGAACCTTACACTCCTGAAGATGGCCAGACTCTTTAGCGACGATTTGAAACAAACCTCCCTCTGATAAAAGGATGGCTGTGCCCTCGACCTTTGTCTGCACCTCACCGAAAATTCCCCAGATGACGGCCAGTGTAACGATACCGGTCATTGACGCCAGGGCCAGCCAGCTCTTCGTGGATTTGAAACGGAGAAACTCGTCGAGTTGATCAGGCGTCTCTATCCGATTCATAACTTCTTTGCCGGGCTTCGCCATACGACCTGGGGACTCCTCTCGGACGTCATAGACATCTGATTATGCTGAATTACTTCTGTATGTAATGCTTAAATATACTCCTAACTCATGTTCGACACCAGAAAATATAAACTCCGACGTAATAAGAGCGGTTGGCTGGGGTACTGGCCGTTCTTTTTCTTGTCGACTGAGTGTTGGCATTGAGCGTAATCAGCCTTGAAATATCATACATGACGCTTGATATTTCGATGATAATTGAGTAGTCTTCCTCCATGGAGATGGTTGAGAGAAATCAGGACGTCCAGGCGGTTGCAAAGCTGATCGAACTCTTTCCCGTGACGACGATCCTGGGGCCGCGCCAGTGCGGAAAGACGACCCTGGCCCGGTTTTTCAAGGCGGACCACTTATTCGATCTGGAGAATCCACGGGATGCGGCCAGGTTGGATCAACCGCAACTGGCCCTCGAAAACCTGGCCGGACTGATTGTCATCGACGAAATCCAGCGCATGCCGGACATATTTCCACTGCTTCGCTTCCTTGTCGACCGCGACGACCATCAGAAGTATCTGATTCTGGGAAGCGCATCCCGTGACCTGATCCAGCAGAGTTCGGAGACACTTGCCGGACGAATCGCTTATTATCAACTGGGCGGGTTCCGGTTGAGTGACGTCGGGTCAAAATATATGAACGCCCTGTGGTTGCGGGGCGGGCTGCCCCGATCATTCCTTTCGGCGACGGACGAAGAAAGTCTTATCTGGCGTCGGCAATACATTTCTACATTTCTCGAGCGCGATATTCCTCAATTGGGGATCACCATTCCGGCCCGAACCCTGCGAAGATTCTGGACCATGCTGAGCCATTATCACGGGCAAATCCTGAATTATTCCGAACTGGGACGATCTTTCGGTGTCTCCGACATGACGGTGCGCAGGTACTGCGAGATTCTGGAGGGAGCGTTCATGATCCGTCTTCTGCAGCCTTGGGCGGTAAATATCGGAAAGCGGATTGTCAGGAGGCCGAAGCTGTTCATGCGGGATTCCGGCCTGTATCATGCCCTTATGTCCATCGAAACAGAGGATCAACTACAATCTACCCCGAAACTTGGCGCTTCGTGGGAAGGGTTCGCGCTCGAATCCATTTGCCGGGTCCTGAACCGTGAGGAGCAGGAACTCTACTTCTGGCGAACCCATTCTGGTTCGGAACTTGATCTGTTATGGCAATGGGGTGGACTGAACTGGGGCGTGGAATTCAAGTACCAGGATGCTCCCCGGTTAACCCGGTCCATGAAGGCGGCCATGGAAGAACTGGAACTGGCCGGTCTGTGGGTCATCTACCCCGGGCGCACATCCTATAGGCTGGCGGAAAAAATCCTGGTTCTCCCCCTGTGTGACATTGGAGTCGTCTGGAATTATATGATTGACAAAGAGTGGGGTTTACCCTGAAACCAATATCCCTGTTTGCGCCTGCTTCTTGAACTCATGCAACAGACAACGTAAGGTCTACGGACCTTGCCGCCAGTGAGCCAGGGCATCTGCCCATTTTCGGTCTTTCAGGCCTACAGCAACGGATCCACAGGCACTTTGCGCTTGACAATTGATTGATCCCGTCCATTATCCACAATAGGCGCTTGAGCCCGATAATTATATTACCAATGCTTTCCTGGATATGCCATGAGAAGGTTCATGTATTGGCCTGCGATTCTCATTGCTCTCGTACTGTTGATGTGTCAAGTCTCGTCCGCAATGGGTTTATTGAAGGTCGGGGCGGTGATTCCCATGACTGGAGAACGAGCCCAAACAGGCGAGATTCTGAAGAATGCGCTTTCAATGGCAGTGGATGACATTAACAGGGCCGGCGGCATCAGGGGACAGCAGGTGAGCCTCATCATCGAGGATGACAACGATCAGCCGGACCTCGCCCGGTCAGCGGCCAAGAAATTGATTTCCGAGGATGGGGTGCTTGTTTTGATTGGCGCTGGTAGTTTTGAAGCTGTATCGGAGATAGAGAAAATTGCTCAGGAAAGAAGGGTCCCATGCCTGGAGACATCGGCTTCCGTCAAAGAAGCCCTCGAACTGGATGGAAATTATGTGTTTCACATGGCGCCGCCCTTGAGTCAATACTTTGGGGCGCTCCTGTCCTTTTTAAATGAAGTGGTAAACGCTAGGACCCTCGCTCTGGTTTATGAGAATACAGGTTTTGGCACGGCAGCGGCGGAAGTTCTGTCTAAAGATTTCACTGCAATGGGAGGGAATGTCGTCGGTCGAGAGAGCTTCGAGCTGGGGATGTCGGATTTCAGGCTAATCCTTGAGAAGGTTAAGAAAGCTCAACCCGATGTTATTTTCATAGCTTCATCAGACAATGAGGGAGCTATTTTAATGCGTCAATCCCAGGACATGGATATCAACCCGAAGCTCTTCGTAGGCTGCGCACGTAGTTTTGTAATGCCGCAATTTATGTTAGGGGCCGGTGAGGCGTCTGATTATGTCTTTACAATTGACTTATGGAACGCTCGTCTACCCTATGCCGGAGTTGAAAAATTTTACGGCGATTTCATAGAGCGGTTTCTCATTGCCCCCAGATACTTTGGGGCTATGGCATACGCTTGCATGCAAGTCATCGCCGACGCTTTCAATCGATGCACAGATTTAACTCCTGAAGGGGTTTTGAATCGTGAAGGGGTCCGTCACGCCCTGGTAGGGACCGACATGATCTCGGTATTTGGACCGGTCCGTTTTGTCTCCAGCGGGAATATGAAGCAGCAGAATGATGTGCGCATGTTCCTCAGCCAGTGGCAAGGTGGAATATTAGAAGCAGTCTGGCCCAGGGAATCTGCGTTGGAGCCGTATATTTATCCTGTTCCACCATGGTCTCTGAGACATTAATCGAGGGTCCGGAGGAATGGTTTCCTGAAAGAAGCGGGGTCAGGCAGTGCGGGACGGTCGCTTTTTCTGTAGTCGCTTCAGGTGTTACACATGAAGAAAACTTTTGTTATTTCAGTGTTATTGACGGCAACAATACTCATCCCCTGTCAGGGTTTTCCATCTGACATGGTAAAAATAGGCTTCATTCTGAGTTCCTTGCAGGAGGAACGTTACCAAAGGGAGAGGGCGGCTTTTGTGGCCAAGGCTAAAGCTTTAGGCGCGGTGCCGATCTTTGAGTCCTGTCACAAAAACCAAATGGAGCAGATATCCAAATTTGAGAACATGTTGAATCAGGGTGTGATGGTGATTGTCCTGCAGCCGGTGGATACGGAGGTTGCGTTCATTCTCGTGAGAATGGCCAATCAGCGCGGGGTGAAAGTGATCGGATACAGCAGTCTCCCTATGAACGGCCCAATCGACTTGATGGTCCTGGAGGATATGTGGACCGCAGGAAAAATGCAGTGTGAGGCCATGCTGGAATGGTTCAAGGCCCGGAAATCCGGCAAAATAGAAGGCCGGGTCGCATTTATTTTGGGGCCGCCGGGTAGCTCTGACGTCACGTTTCTGACTGAAAGCCCGCTGGAAACTGTTAGGGCTCACAAAGGGTTGGAGCTTGTTCTCCAGCAAACTCACACGAACTGGGATCCTCACGAAGCTATGAAAACCACAAACGAGCTGCTTACCAAGTACAAGAACAATGTGGATGCCTTCATCTGCAACAGTGACGGATTGGCGAGAGGGGTGATATCCGCATTGAAACAACGGGGATTGGATGATACTCGAAAGGTGTTCGTGGCCGGAGTCGAAGCCGACCTCGAGAACATTCGATATATCGTCCAGGGAATACAGGCGGTTGATGTGAAATATTCTCTGGAAAAGATGGCCGAAACGGCTGCCGAGGCTGCCGTCAAGCTGGCGAGAAATCCGGAAAAAAAGATTACCGAGATAATCAAAGTCGACCGGATGATCTACAACGGCGCAATGGATGTTCCGACTATTGTTACCCCCGCTAATCTGATCACCAGGGAGAACATCTTCGAGTCACTTATCATGAATGGTGTCTACACCAAGGAGCAGATTTACGGCAACGAGCCTTGACGTGGCCAAGACAAAGAAGGCCGCTGAGATAGAAAAGAAGATTAAGATCTTTCCGAGAGGCACCTTAACGGTCCCGGTATGAGCCTCATTTTCCTGTCACTTTACTGTAGAATCAGGATATCCATCACCAGCACAGGGGTTGTACATTATCGGCGGGGTCCGTAAACCCTGCCTTCCTTCACGGATACCCAAGGACCAAAGCCCAAAGACTCAAGGGGTAGAAGGGCTAGCTCGCCGCAATACCCATACATGCCACACAAATCGACCCATTGCCCCGCATCTCACTCTCATTACATTGATTAGCCCTCATCGCCGGCACCTGAGGGTCCCACCCTGAACCCTTGCACGCCCCCAACACCGCCTCCGCCGGATTGCTCCGCACCAGAATTATAAGATCTGGTTTTACCCATTTCTTCTTGTTGTCTGTCATTTTTGGTTACCTCCATTTGTTAGAGATTGGTCACCGCAATGCCGTCACCAATGATACTGTACACTGTTCAAAACGCTAAATATTACATTCCAGGTATTCCCTCCAATTCCCACTCGACACCGCCTCGAAACCGGCGTCGGGGTAGTTTTGCAGCCAATCCCTGGGGGCTTTTGACCTGGATTTGTGCGACCATTTGCACTCAAAGCCTATGAGCCG
>CAIXMD010000528.1 GCA_903920415.1 uncultured Desulfomonile sp. | reverse complement strand
GTATCTGTTCTTGTTCTGGATAAAGAAGGTTCAGGTGTTTGAATCAAGTATAGAAAATTTCTGTTGATGTACACTGCTGAAGTCAGAACATTTCCCTTCTGCAAATTCCCAATTACATCCGTTATATCACCGATGAGTAGAATCCTCAGTTGGCACTCATCTCATTAATCACACCCGTACTGATGCACTCAAGCTCTTTACTGGCGTCATGGAAATCATGAAGTTGATTTTGTCCTTGAGCACAGAGGAAAAATAATCGGCATTGAAATCAAAAGCGGCCTTACACAACAAGCATCAGGCATGGTCGCTTTTTGTAAGGAATGTAATCCGTACAAAGTTCTTCTTGTTGGTATCTCCGTTATTGCGGGGCAGGAATTCCTTGAACTGAATCCACTTGAGTTATTCCACTGAAAGAAATTTACCCGATAAAGAACTTTACATACTCTACCTTTAGTTCATAGACTGCGCATCTTCGCAAGCGCTCTCATTGAATAGTCAACAATATCCTCATCCTTGGCACGTTCAATCTGCGACAATGCTTCGTCGAGCAAGGTTGCGTTAACACGAAGGCACCGGTCAAGATCTTTGCCATCTTTATCATTTTCAACAAGGTATTGTGTCGAATGGGTGCCATGCGTAAAACCGTTCATGAACATGAATGCCCGATACCGCCGCATTTCCATGATGGCCAGATCTTCATGTTTTTCTTCCATCAACAGTCGGTCAGCTTCCGAAATAGTTGCATTTCCTTTAAAAACGCAGTCCGAAACAGTATCGGCATCAATACCAGCATAGCGGGCTTTGATGGCAAGATGGTCGGCGACATCGCGATTCGATTCCTTTAAAAAAAATCGTAACTCCGCCCACTCTTTGTCGATGTCGTTACTCTTTGCATAAATAGCATGATACCCTTTCGCGAGTTCATCGGCCCGGTCCTCCGCAATGGTGTTTGCGAAGAGCGCATCGAGACTTACTTCCCCGATTTGATATGGCAGCGCCGGCAAAAACGGCAGATGAACATCCTGCGCAATCCCAAGCACAGACTTGCTCTGGACAGCAAGTATCAGTCGCTTTTTCTTTTCTCTGTCTTTCTTGTGAAAGATAGTGGCTTGCTTACCCATAGCCGCCTGAAGGTCGCGTGCTTCAACAAGGTTCAGGATATCCGAATTGTGACAAACATAGATCACCGATGGCAACACAGGTTCATGAATTCCGGGAACCTTTCCATTGCGGATGGCTTGCGTGAAAGGTTCATTCACGAGAGAGAGGATGAGAGGAGGCAGAAGGCTGTTGAAATGTTCCTCGGATGTCGACCCATCGTGACTCCAGTATCCAACTTC
The DNA here is from genome assembly GCA_903920415.1 of uncultured Desulfomonile sp. Lineage (GTDB taxonomy): Bacteria > Desulfobacterota > Desulfomonilia > Desulfomonilales > Desulfomonilaceae > CAIXMD01. Next base: position 658 of record CAIXMD010000528.1, on the reverse strand, counting down.
GTTATAATCGGTGACAAGAGCGGGATAATTTGTTTTTAGCTCGTGCAAAGCATCTGCCACCCCTTCGCCGACCCAGATCAGTTTGAGCTTCCCTTTCGGCGAATAAATGCCTATGCGGGCAAAACGCAACACCAGTGCTTTAGCCACCTCCGATGTTCCTATAACCATCACGACCTGCGAAACAGTGCCTGTTTTGTCCGTTGGCGCATACAAATCGGGGGAATACTGATTCACAATGCCACGTGCCACAACCTGATAGGGGTTCGATGAGCGGATATCCAAACTTTTCTGGTTAAAGACACCGATCCCGACACTGTCCATCAGCAGACGCTGCATGGCATAGGATTGGGTACGGATATATACCTTCAGTTGTGAGTTCAGAGTACTGAGGTTCCTGATTTGTTCCAGCAGTGCGAGATTATCCCGTTCATCCGGAAGCATCAGATAGACACAACTGGCAAATTGCAGGTTTGCTTCTTTTGAAATATCAACCTGCAAACTTCCACACAAGCGCGGCAAGGAACTCGATTTGCCAGTCAACCTTGCCCCCAAGTTTAAGAGCCAAATTGGAACATAAAACAAACGAACATTCCTATCCATCGCCCTAGCCATACGGCGTATCAAATCAGGAGTGCAAACGTCATCATCGTCGCTAACC
>CAIXMD010000527.1 GCA_903920415.1 uncultured Desulfomonile sp. | reverse complement strand
CCTTTTTGCAGGAGTTCTCTGTTCGTAACAAACAAATCGTCACCTACAATCTGAATTTTTCCCCCAAGCCTATCTGTGAGAATTTTCCAACCATCCCAGTCGTTTTCATCCAGCCCATCTTCCAATGACACGATAGGATATCGCTCAATAAGGCGAGCATAGAAATCCACCATTTCAGCAGCAGTTTTTTTGGAACCCTCGGCAGCCAAATTATAGACACCATCTTCGTAAAAAGAGCTGGCCGCCGGATCCATCGCGATAAAGACATCTTTTCCCGGAATGTAACCTGCTTCCTGAATAGCCTGCATAATCACCTGGAGAGCTTCCTCGTTGGAACCGAGGTTCGGAGCAAATCCTCCTTCGTCCCCTACGGATGTGTTCAGACCTTTACTCTTTAAGACCTTTTTCAGAGCATGAAAAACTTCGGCTCCCATACGCAGGCCTTCCTTGAAGCTCGAAGCCCCGAGAGGCATAACCATAAACTCCTGAATGTCTACGTTGTTGTCCGCATGCGCACCGCCGTTTAGTATGTTCATCATTGGTACGGGCAGCCGCCTTGCATTGACTCCCCCCAGGTAGCGATACAGAGGCATTCCTAGTTCGCTTGAGCAAGCCTTAGCAGCGGCCAGGCTAACCCCGAGTATGGCATTGGCACCCAAATTACTCTTATTCTTGGTGCCATCCAATCCTATCAACATGTTGTCCAAACCTTGCTGATCAAATGCATCCATACCCACGACCGCTGGACCAATCTCCTCCATCACGTTGTCCACCGCTTTCAATACCCCCTTGCCTCCGTAACGTTTCGGGTCTCCATCCCTGAGTTCAACGGCTTCCCGCTCCCCCGTGGATGCGCCGGACGGCACAGCTGCAGAGCCTACCGCCCCGCCATCAAGAAACACATCCACTTCTATGGTGGGGTTTCCCCTGGAATCCAATATTTCCCTCGCTTTTACTTCTGCAATGTCAAATCTCATTCGACACCTCCTTCATGGTTGCCACGCAAATTGAACGATCTTGCCTGTTGTTGTATAAGCGAATTTCACGAGTCCCCTCTAGACGCCAAGGAAACCCGCTCTAGCCAAAATCAAAATGATGACAAAAATTTTACACTAACATAGCATAAATTATTGACTGGATTTAACCGATTTCAATGATTCTTGAAATTGAGTTTCTTTGGTGGATGGGAAAAATTTGCTCAAAATTGTTTTCCAATGTTACTATCAGAGCCTGATATTGCCGGTAAGTTTCCGGACGCTTCGCTGGGAACGGCAAGCCTGACTTCGCCCGAGGCACACCGACTGCCATGAGAAGTTAACTTTATTGCGAAAGGCATAAAGAGTTCTCAGCAACATGCCGATGATAGTCCACGAAACGTTTCCAGGCTGTTGATTCCAATGTCTTAGTGGTCGAAGAGGTTAAATTGAGACACGGTAGAATTCTTGTTATAGGCGGGGCAGGCTATGTAGGGTCGCATTTTGCATTGTACGCGGGCAATGCAGGACTAAAAGTCACTGTTATGGATAATCTGTCAAAAGGTCACCGCGCTGCATTGAGGTGTACGGACTTTTTTGAAGCCGACTTGACCGACCGAGACACCCTGCAAGAACATCTCGCCAGTAATAGTTACGATGCGATCTTCCATTTTGCAGCAAGTTGTCTTGTGGGAGAGTCGGTCTCCGATCCGGCACAGTACTATCAGAATAATGTCATTGCCGCTTTCAACATGTTGGAGGCGATGAGATCCACAGGACATGGGCTACTGATCTTTTCTTCCTCTTGCGCTGTCTATGGGATGCCGGAAAGCATTCCACTGAGAGAAGATCATCCCAAGAATCCTATCTCTCCTTATGGGCGGACAAAGCTTGCAATAGAGTGGATGCTGGAAGATTATCAGCGTGCGTACGGTATCAGTTCGGCAAGTCTCAGATATTTCAATGCGGCAGGATGCGAGCCGGATCATGGGTTAGGCGAAGATCATCGTCCCGAAAGTCATTTGATCCCCAATGTGATTCGCTACGCACTCGGGCTTCAAAATGAGCTTTTCATCTTTGGCGACGACTACCCAACACCCGATGGAACATGCATCAGAGACTATATACACGTCACCGACTTAGCGGAAGCACACATAAAAGCGCTTGCCTCACTCGACAAAATTCCTTTGCTGAAGCTCAACCTGGGAACCGGGTCAGGTTTTTCCAACCTCCAGGTGGTTCAGGAAGTCAGCAGAATTTCAGGGGTAAACCTGAGGACAAGCATAGCTTCCAGGCGCCCCGGTGACCCACCCAAACTGGTGGCCGACCCAGGAGAAGCTTTCCGGGTACTCAACTGGCGACCTTCAAGGTCAAATTTGGAAGCAATCGTCTCTGAAGTCCTTCAATGGGTTTCTGATCACCCTCAAGGTTATCCCGGATAAACAATACAAGCTTCAGAATAATCGATCACGCCCTTAGCCCAAAGTTTTTTTGACTGTCAACAAGAAAGAGGAAAAAGTGAAAGACCTGTTTTACCCATCTTCCGTTGTAGTCATTGGCGTTTCCACTGATCCGTCGAACATGGGGAAAGAGATTGCCAGAAATCTTTTTGAATTCAGATACACCGGTGTAATTCACTTCGTAGGACGCGATGGGGGCATAATATTCGGACGTAAAATTTACGCCTCTCTCGATGAAATTGCCGATCCTATAGATTTGGCAATAATTCTTACACCAGCCCGGACCGTACCAGGCATTATGGAACAATGCGGCCGTAAAGGTATCCGACGGGTCGTGATCGAGAGTGGAGGCTTCGGAGAATTCGACGAACAGGGTCAAAACCTTGGCGACGAACTGAAAAAAATAGCCCATAATTATGGAATTCGATTCATAGGCCCGAACTGCATCGGGATTATGAACGCTTCAAACGGACTCATTACCCCGTTTACTAGAATGTTGAATGTTTTCCGTCGCGGTGGAGTGGGGATTATCGCCCAGAGCGGCGGTGTCGCTCTCAGTTTTCTTAACATGTTTGACAGTGAGCAACTCGGGTACAGTAAGTTCGCTTCCATCGGAAACAAGCTTAACATAGACGAAAACGACGTGGTTGAATACTACGTGGATGATCCGGAAACCAGCGTAATCTGTTTGTATATTGAATCGATCAAGGACGGACGGCGGCTGACCAGCATTGGGCGCCGATCTTCCAAGCCCATACTGGTCCACAAAGCAAACATCGGCTCGTTAAGTCGGATCATTGCACAGTCCCATACACAAGCTCTGGCCAATGATGACCAGGTGGTCGATGCTGCGCTCCACCAGGCCGGCATGGTCAGATTAAAGGATATGCAGAGTTATCTCGACTTTGTTAAAATACTCCAGTTGCCTGTGATGAAAGGAAGAAACTTGGCTATTGTGGCTCGTTCCGGCGGGCATGCCGTAATGGGCGCTGACGCAGCTTATACTTACGGTTTTCACCTTCCTCCTTTCAGGGAGCATCTCCTCACTGAAATTCGGAAACACCTCAGGGCGGACGTCATCAGGCTCGCTAATCCGCTTGACCTAGGCGACCTGTTCGATTTCGACATCTATTTGAGAATAATCCGGCACACCCTGAAGGAGGACAGCGTAGACGGTGTGCTTCTGCTGCATACGTATTTCGCAGCAATTGAGGGGGATTCCTCGCGCAGGCTTCTCCAGTCTGCTGCTGCCATGTCCCTGGAATACGGTAAACCAGTGGCTCTGTGTGTCTCATCAGAGCAATATGAAATTTCTCGACTTCATAAAGAGTTGGATT
>CAIXMD010000526.1 GCA_903920415.1 uncultured Desulfomonile sp. | reverse complement strand
TGGTTTTTATGATACTTCTCGGCTATTTGGAAAATGGTATAGCTCCGGCAGTATTGGTCTTGAAATGGTCACAGCTTACGGCAACAACGACTTCATGGATCTAAATTTTAATTATTACGGCGGACTTTTCAACAATGCCATTGATATTTACGAGGTATTCCGAGGAGGGCCTTCAAATTTTGATTGTGAAGCGGGGTATTCCCATAACTTGTATTCAGATGACTATGGTTTGAGAGTTAAGTTTGCTGGGTACAAATTTGATTTAGGAACAAGCATTTACGGTTGGAGAGCCGGAGTGGACCTCGTTGCATGGGACGGAGTGTGTGAGATCACATACGAGACTGGTCATGACCGCTTTAATGGAACGTATCAAACGGTTGGGGGCATGGTTAATCTCCCCCTCCAATTTGAGAAAGTATTCTCTGGGCAGAGCCCCTTTTTCGCACCGAACTCAAGTTGTTCCCCTGCACAAGGCCAGGGTAAATGTCAGCGTCCACCAACCAAAATTCCGTGTGTAAAGCCTGTCCCAATCTACGTTGATTCCTCTAACCTGAGAAAACTCCTTGGCCGACCAGTAAGGCGTCAGTTCACATCTTATGCAGTCCCGATACCGGATCCGGACCCCCCCGTCGCTTGGCTGGCCACCGGCCAAGCTGTTGTGGTGTTCAGCCTGGACCCGAAATACACTGCGGCCCTCCTTAATAACACCAAACCGTCCACCATAAAAATAAGCATCTTGGCCAACTCCCGAGGGGATGTGGATATCACCGGCCTTCAGCTTCACGTAAAAGAATCGGATACGGTGTGGCTTCTTCCATTACCGGACTGGACTACTGCAATGGGGAACTCTTATACTTACAACCTCTTCAAAGCTGAAATTACCAGCTTATGGGAAGCCTTATCTACCAAACCCGATCGATCGATAGCCGAAATACGATTCAACCAGCTCAATGGAGCCCTCCTCCAAAACCCGAACATCCTGTTGACGATAACTCAGTGACTGTTTTTACTCGTAGCCAAAATTTTGGTAATCTTTGTGTTGTCATTATAAATATAAAACAGCATATTACTATATATTTGAAAGAATGGCTGAATCGTCATCATGGATCTCTTCTCGTTGGGTGTAGGGCCGGAAGGTTGAGTACTGAGAGTCAAAGTAGGCCGTCATTATCCCTATGGGCCCGTTCCGCTGTTTTCCCACTATGATCTCCGCCTCTCCCTTCTTAGGGTTGTCTTCACTCTTGTTATAAACCTCATCCCTGTATATAAACAGGATAACGTCAGCATCCTGTTCTATTGCACCGGATTCTCTCAGGTCAGCCAACTGGGGCCTCTTGTTGGGACGGTCCTCAACTTTCCTATTGAGCTGGGAAAGGGCCATAACGGGAATATTAATTTCTTTGGCCAAGGCTTTTAGCGAACGGGATATTTCCGATATCTCCTTTTCTCTGGAATCAGACCTGGACGGAGCCTTCATGAGTTGAAGATAATCTACGATTACGAGCCCAAGATTTTTTTCCTTCTTCAAACGGCGTGCTTTGGCTCTTATTTCCAAACTGTTGATAGCCGGAGTATCATCTATGTAGAGGGGCGCATCAGAAATGCTTCCAACAGCCAAGGTCAAGCGTCCCCAGTCTTGTTCGGCAAGAAAACCGGTCCGAAGATTTCGAAGGTTCACCTTGGCCTTTGCGCAGAGAATTCTAAGAGCTATCTGTTCCTTGCTCATTTCAAGAGAGAATACGGCAGTGGTCGTGCCGGCTTCGATTGCGGCATTCATCGCAACGTTCAGAGCAAATGAGGTCTTTCCCATCGAGGGACGTCCAGCGATGATGATTAGGTCGGATGGCTGAAATCCTGCTGTGAGGGAATCGAGATCTTTGAAACCCGAGGGCACTCCCGTAATATTTTCTTTTCTCTCATAAAGACTCTCTATAGCAGCGAAGCTTGACTTCATGAGGTCATGGATGTGAACAAACCCGCTCTGGATACGAGACTCCCCTATCCGGAACATAGTCTGTTCAGCCTCGTCAAGAAAATCGTCGATATTCGGATGGTCCTCGTAACAGCGGGTAGAGATCTCAGTGGCTGCCGATATCATCTGGCGAAGCAAAGACTTCTCTTTAACTACTTTTGTATAATGTAATATGTTGGCCGCGCTTGGAACGGCATCGATGAGTTCAGTGAGGAAGGGGACACCACCTACGGTTTCAAGTATACCTTTTTTTTTTAGGGCGGCGGTAAGGGTGAGCCAGTCGACCGGCTCGTTTCTGTTGAACAATTCTGTAACAGTTTGAAAGACGGATCGGTGAGCTTCCCGGTAGAAATCATCAGCCGAAAGAGTCGCTATAACCTTGGGAAGTGCATCATTGTCCAGAAGCATTCCCCCCAGTATTGCTCGTTCTCCTTCGAGAAACTGGGGGGGGAGTCTGATTTGATCGCCTTTCTCAGACGACATTCTCGCCCTCATCCTCCAGCTTAACTACTATATTTATATTCGTTACCACCTCGGGGTGCAAACGGACTGCCGCTTTGTACTCGCCTAGTTTTTTAATAGGTTCTGAGAGGGAGATACGCTTTCTATCTATTTCGAAACCCTGAGCCTCCAAGGCTGCTGCAACGTCTCCTGAGGTAACGGAGCCGAATAGTCGAGCGTCTTGATCCTTTGATTTCCTAAGAAAGTTCAGAGTCAAAGCGGAGAGTTTCTCGGCCTGTAGTTCGGCAGCCCCCTTTGCTTTAGCCAGTTTCTTTAGTTTTGACTCAATAAGAGTTCGATAGTAGTTGAGGTTCTTATCTGTGGCGGTACATGCCAACTTTCGGGGCAGCAGGTAGTTACGGGCATAACCGTCTTTGACTTTAACCGTCTGGCCAACTGTTCCCAAATCATCAATATGTTCCAGAAGGATTACGTTCATATCTTTTCTCCAGGAGGTCCTCAATTATCGCTTTGGAACCGTGAAAGGAAGCAGGGCTATGTTCCTGGCCCTCTTTATTGCCGTTGTCAATTGTCTCTGATGCTTGGCACAGTTTCCGGAAATCCTTCTCGGTATGATTTTCCCTCTTTCCGTGATGAACACTCTCAATATGTTCGGTTCCTTGTAGTCCATTCTCAGGGATGAGTCCGCGCAAAAACGACAAACTTTGCTGCGAGGGAAAGGTCTCCTTCTCGGTGGTCTACTTACAGTCATCGTCCCTCCTTTTCAGCATCCAGGGCCGAAGACGGCCCGATATCGCCGGACTCCGTCGTAAGGTTATCGTTCTGGGTTCCTAATTGACTAGTTTCAGCCGTCTCAGGACTTAATGCTTCCAGATTTCCGGGCACCGTTTCTACTGGTATGGTTTCGCGATCGGTCTCATCGGAGGATGCGACGAGAGGCGTGACGGCGTCAGCCGCATCTAGGATTTCCACTGGATCCTCCTGTACCGCTTCCTTTTTTTGAGCAGCAGCCTTGAATGCCTCAAGATCTACTTCCTCGTCCACTTTGACACTGAGGAATTTCATCACATCCTCTGAGATCTTGAACTGCCTTTCCAGCTCGTTTATGAGGGCTGGGAGGCCAACAAAATCAAAGAGGATATATCGCCCCCTGTCTCGCTTCTTGACCTTGTAGGCAAGCCTTTTGAATCCCCAGTCTTCGATCTTGATGATTTCTCCGCCGCTTGTTTTAATTAGCGAACTGTATTTTTCGCTAAAATTTCGAATTTCGTCATCCGGCATCTCGGGGTCCAGAATGACTACAGACTCGTAGCGCCGCATAGTTTCTCCTTTCGGGTATCAAGCCCCAGGGGGGCAAGGAGTTAAAATAGTTAAATTACATAATGGAGTCTACTTTTTCAACTATAAAAATTTCAAGCCTGAAAAATTCTCAGTCCTCTACCAGTATTATTAACAACTAACGTTTACTCATTTCCTCGCATCTCTCACATTTCCAGACTCTTTCCCTTATGAAAAAGAACAATACGCCGAAAGCCATAAAAATTGATCCGATATAATATGAAGCCGGCAGCACAAATTTGACAAACCATGGGACTTGGTAGAAGTTAGTTGCGTAGCCGTAAAAAGCCATTAGTAAAGCCCCGATAGCCATCAAGCTCACACCTGCCGGTATGGACAGAACTGTCCGTGACGATTTTTTCATGATTCCGCCGCAACTTCCACAGAGTTTCACTCTCCCTGCCCTTACTCTATCTCGGTATTTACCAAGATCCTGGCCAGGGGCGACTACCGGACGAGAAGCAGCGCTATCACGGACATCTTCTCCAACCGCAAAGAGTCTGCTAAAATCATAATCCTGTGAAGACTGTTTAGATGGTCGATTACTTGCTGCAGAAGTTCCCCCCTGTGTTTGGAGAAGCTGATATCCTGTTCCTTTTAAGTGAGGCTTTTCTGGATTTTTCATAAGTTTCTTTTCGACCTTTGGCGTTGAGCTACCTGGAAGTTGCTCCGGAAGAATCTATAAGGGATTACCGGCCAAGCTTATTGAATGTTGGATCCGGGTTAGGCCCTAACTGACGACCGGAAACAACTATTTGAAATAGCAATTTGAACCTACCGGCAGGTCTTCTACGAGGGACTTTTGCCAAGTCCGGTTATCGATGCTATCAGATTCCGGGGGAAAGTCAATTTGCTAAGATCTGTAAAAGCAAGCTATGGAAATCAAAAATTTTCTTGAGGGTAAGATGTCAGTGAGATCTTTCCGGCTGGGGCTCAAAAAACAAGGGGCAGGCTGAAACCTACCCCAAAGACCTATTCAATCACATTAATCTGTAGGTTACACGCCTACAAACCTCACGTAAGGGTTACCGAACAGCAGGATCAGCGCAACAACCAGAGCGTAAATGGTCAGAGACTCGATCATGGCCAGACCAATGATCATTGTGGTGAGAATCCGGCCACCTGCTTCGGGGTTTCTCGATGTACCTTCGCACGCACCTCCGATAGCAGTTCCCATTCCGATACCACTCCCAATGGCGCCAAGTCCGATGGCCAAGCCTGCAGCCAGGACCGTCCATTGAATGATGCCTGCAGCGGCAGGGGACAGGTCGGCAGCAAAGGCTACTCCGGAAAATAAGCTAATAGCCAACATCATCAGACCAGCGGAAAATGCTCTCCTCATGTTTTCAAAACCTCCCTTTTTCTGTTATCAGTGAGCCTCTTCAAGAGATCCCACGATGTACATCATGGTCAGCATAATGAACACGAGGGTCTGTATGAAAGAAGTGAACACTTGCAAAACCATCATCGGCAACGGAACCAGGTAAGGAACCAACAGGGTGAGGATCACAATGGCAAGGTCCTCTCCCATGATGTTCCCGAAAAGCCGGAAGCTCAGGGACAATATGCGGCTGAAATGGCCGATGAGTTCGATCGGCAGCATTAACGGAATCAGCCATGGAACGGGCCCGATAAAGTGTTTGATATAATGAGTTCCGTGACTCTTTAGTCCGACATAATGGGTCGTCACAAAGGCGACAAGCGCTAAAGCCAGAGTGGTATTCAAATTGTTCGTGGACGACTGGAGCCAAGGGATTATACCTATAAGGTTACACGAGAGAATGAAAAGGGCCAGCGATGCTATGAGTGGAAAATAATGGCGCCCGTGTTCACCCATTGTCTGCACAACGATATCCTCAAGGGTTGAGACCACCACCTCCCAGAAATTCTGAGATCCCCTCGGTATCATCTCCAGCTTATTTTTGACGAGTACCGAAGCAACGATAAGAATGATCATGACGAGCCACGTGTTAAGGACGTTGTTCAGGTCCCCGTGAGTAACGCCCCACTTGTCCCAGAAATGCTCCATAGAGTGGAACAGCGGATTGGAGATTACATCGGTAAGCATAGGGGGATGAATATCTGCTGCGGCCATTGATTAGACCTCCTCAGGGTGTCTATTCGCGACGTAGATCATGATCAGCATTCCAATGAGTCCGGCCGGAACTACCGACAAGCCGGTCACCAGACCTAGTGGATCCACTCGTAAAAATTTTATCAACAGAAAGAGACATAACCCAACAACGATCAGTCTCAGGTAAAATCCCAAAAGTAATGAAGCTGTGGCCCGTGGCCTATTGATAAATTCTACTCCTTTCACCTTGCGGGCTGATGCCCAGGTGTTTAGGAGAACAAGGGCTCCACCGGAACCAAAACCCAGCGTGAAATTCTGAGTTGCTAAGACGATGCACACAATCAGGCCAAGAACGTACACTATCCCAGACAAAAGGAACCAAATTCCATGGATTTTTCCGAAGTTCATGTTGGGTCCCGGTTCTTGTCGGCGCGCAACTGCTTCCGGACCTCAATCCATACGTTACGACCTGCGGCCGCAACCCCGAAAAAAAAGAAGACTATACTCATATATGGAAATGTGCCGAATTTACCATCAAGCCAGTATCCGATACCGGCTCCGATAAATATGGCAAAGGCAATAGATGCGCCCAACTGAAGGGAATCGCCCACGAGCCTCCAAGTTGTCTGCATCTTGTTCACGAAGCTAGATCAGTTATCAGAAAATAGGGATTACTGTCAAGTTTTTTTCAAGTGACAGTCCGAGAAAGAATTTCAGTATCGAAGGTGAGTTGACGTATGTGCTGAGCAATGGTAGGTCTAATAACTACCCCGGCATGAATAAACTTTTGAGACTTGTGTTTAGGCGGGCTTGCCAACACATTAACCAATGCACAGTTTATGTTCCAAAATTTACTATTTCGTGGAGAAGGTGAGACACATGATCAGCGACAATATTCAAGAGGCCTTTAACAAGCAAATCAACGCGGAGATTTATTCTTCCTACCTTTATTTGTCGATGTCTGCTTATTTTCTGTCAGTAAATCTGAACGGTTTTGCGAACTGGATGCGATGTCAGGCACAGGAAGAGCTTGTTCATGCGATGAAGTTCTATAATTTCATCAACGATCGGGGTGGAAACGTTATTCTGTCGGTAATTGAGGGGCCTCCGACAAAATGGAATTCTCCCATCCAGGCCTTTCAGGATGCCTATACCCATGAGCAGAAGGTAACAGGTTTGATAAACACTCTGGTTGATCTAACCACGGAGCAAAAAGACCATGCTTCTGCCACGTTTCTTCAATGGTTTGTCAACGAACAGGTTGAAGAGGAGGCATCTGCGGACGGTGTGGTCCAACAGTTGAAGCTGGCTGGAGACCAGGGTAGTGGATTGTTCATGATCGATCGTGAACTGGCGTCACGTACATTCGTTATGCCCATTGTTCTTTAATGTGAGGAGGATTACCATGACGGAGATGTCCGAGAGTTCCCTAAAAATGCTGAACCTAGCCTTGGAAAAGGAAGAAAGAGGAAGAGATTTCTACAAGGATGCTGTCTCAAGATGCAGCACTGAACTGGGAAAAGAAATGTTCCGTAACCTGATGGCAGATGAAGGGATTCATATCAAACGAGTAAAGCAAATTTACGAGTCGCTCCAAAAGGGTCAGCCCTGGTCTGCTCAGTGGAAATCCCACAAGGTTGAAAATGAGGACCTGCAGAAGCTCGTCAGGGATAGAATGCTTAAGCTCGGTTCTAAGGTGAAATCGGAAAGCGGCGATCTTGATGCCTTAAAAATAGGTTTAGAGATGGAACAAGGCGCCGTAAATTTCTATGAGGAACAGCTTGAAAAATCAACCGATCATCTCGAGAGAGATTTCATAACTTGCATGATCGCAGAGGAACGCAGCCACTACGCTGCTCTCCAGGACGTCAAACTCTATCTTGAAGATCCGGAGTCTTGGTTTAGCGAAAAGGAGCGTTCCACACTGGATGGAGCTTAATTCCCATTCATGAGTAGCAAGTTGAGGATGGCGGGAATTGGGTAGGGTAATGCACAATTACTCAATGCCTTAGGTAAAGGCTTTGGGGAGCGAACTTGAAGAGTGACCGTGAAAAGTGGGACAGCCGCTTCACCCACCAAGAGGAACCCTTCCCTGCTCCGGATGAATTGCTTGTTCACCACGTGGACTTGCTAAACTCCGGGAGAGCGCTTGATGTTGCGTGCGGCTTAGGGGCTAACGCTCTTTTCCTTGCTGAACTCGGATAT
>CAIXMD010000525.1 GCA_903920415.1 uncultured Desulfomonile sp. | reverse complement strand
TGTACTGTTAGCGTATGATCTACTAAACCTTTGAGGCTTGCTGCTACAGCCGCCGCGCAAGCGCCTGTGCCACAAGACAAAGTCTCTCCACTGCCCCGTTCCCATACTCTCATCAGTAGCTTGTCCGGAGCAATCGGCTTAACAAATTCCACATTGGTTCGAGAAGGGAACACAGAGTGATTTTCTAATGAAGGACCGTATCGGGAGGGAAAGGATTCTATATCGCCTTCCAGGAAAATAACGCAGTGGGGGTTACCCATGGACACGATAGAAGCAAGAAAGGTAACGCCCTGTACTTCAATAGGATAATCTATAATAGGAATCCGGAGGGTATGGATTCTTGTGGGAATATGCTCTGGGTCGAATACGGGCCGGCCCATATTTACCTTCACTCTGACGATTTTCCCATCCGGCCCAGGAAAAAGCTCAAGCATCTTAACACCTGCTCTCGTTTCAACTGAGAGTTTTTCCTTATCTGTGAGGCCTTCATCATAGACGTACTTTGCGAGACATCGGATTCCGTTTCCGCACATCTCGGCCAGTGAGCCATTTGAGTTTATGTAATCCATGAAGAAATCTGCACAGGCTGATGGTCTGACGATAATGATTCCGTCTGAGCCTACTCCTGAACGGCGGTCACACACGCGGACGACTTCTTGTGCAGTTAGCTCCACCATCCCATTCTTGTCTGGGAATACGACGAAATCGTTCATAGTCCCGTGCATTTTTTGAAAATTGATAACCATAAGATAAGATTATTCCGTTTTATTTGCTCCGACAAGCCAAAATTGCCGGCGGGCTCGATTCAAGGAGGAATCCGTCCCGGTCAATCTGTTGACTCAATGTTCCTTCGTCACTAATCGTTGGTTTCATTTTACGCGACTCGAGCGGTTCCACTCTTGAAAATCAATCATGTATCATGAAATAATATCTTGTTATTCAAACGAAATCGACTTACGTAAGGCGAAATGAAATATTTGGCTGTTCTCGTTTTCGGTTTAGCTGTGTGGGTGCTGCTTGAAGAGTTCATTTTAAAGGACCTCCGTTCCAATGGGATGAACTCTTTTTGGGACAACTGGCGAGATCTGGGCAGACGTATGCACATGATGATCGGGATAATAGCAGTATTAATCATCATTGTTTTTTTTGTACGAATAGTCCTTTACGCAACGCGGTCGTGGTGAACTAATCAGTCGAAAAGATTACTGTGACAAATTCGGGTTTTTGGTTTCTTAAAAAATACAAAATCGCTTTCAGTTGCAACTATTTTGCCGGGCGCGTTTATAAAGAAAAAAAACTGTACCCAGTCTCCCTTGAAGTCGAGGCAGGACACAATCCCTTCACATCATTTCAAGCGCGCACGCCATGGAGACACCGCCCCCACCGCAGAGGGTGGCGAGGCCTAAACTCATATTCCTCTTTTTCATGGCATATATGAGGGATACCATTAGCCTGGCTCCAGTGCAGCCCACGGGGTGCCCTATTCCAATACCGGAACCATTAACGTTCGTGATTTCCCTGTTAAGTTTCAGTTCTCTCTCGCAACCGATGTATTGAGCCGCGAAAGCTTCGTTGAGTTCGATAAGTTCGAAATCGCCAAGACTCATCCCGGATCGCTTCATCAGATTATGTACGGCAGGTATCGGGCTCAAGCCCATGATCGTGGGATGGCATGCCCCCATTCCGACCGCTTTGATGCGGGCTAGAGGTTTCAGTCCCTCCACTCGCGCTCTGTCCTCAGACATAATTATGAGAGCTGCGGACCCGTCGTTGAGACCGCTGGAATTCCCCGCAGTGACGGTTCCGGTCTTCGGAATAAAAACCGGTAACAATCTTGCCAAAGCATCCATTGTAAGGCTTGGCCTAAAATGCTCGTCTTTATCAAATACTTTGGGCTCCCCCCTTTTCTGTGGAACCCTGATGGGGACTATTTCATCCAAAAACGACCCGTCAATTGTAGCCCGCTCCACACTGTTGTGGCTTCGTAGAGCAATCTCGTCCTGTTCCTGTCGAGTGATCCCGCACTTTGCCGCGACGAATTCAGCTGTATGCCCCATAATGTAGGGCTTGCCCCTGAAGAACTCGATAGGTCCATCCTGGGGATAGGGCAAGATGTCAGAACCACAATGCAGGCCTGTCTGCATCGCGTCAGTAATGGTATCATTCCCCATACGGATCCCCCAGCGGGCTTTTTCGAGGGTAAATGGTACACCGGACATATGCTCTACACCACCGGCCAGTACAACTTCGGCTGTGCCGGCTTTGATCATGGCCGCGCCGGACAGAACCGCCTCCATTCCTGATATACAGACTCGATTGATCGTCACCGCAGGAACAGTGTCGGGGATGCCCGCCATGAGTGCTCCTATTCGCGTCACGTTCATCGCATCGGTTGGATTCAAACAGCATCCGAAACGGACATCGTCTATGATATCAGGAGATATTCCAGCCCTTTCAATGGCTGCCTTCATGGGCACACTGGAAATATTTGCTGCATGCAAGTCTCGCAAAGTTCCTCCGAATTCACCAATAGCCGTTCTACAAGCGGAAACTATAACTACATCGCTCATATCAATTCCTCCAGCTTTTCTTCAATATACTTTTGAGTTTTTAGGTGGGAGCATATGCGCAGGTTTTGGCACTCCCACTATATCGGGCTCTGATATTTTCTGGGCACATTCGATCGGAGAGGCCGCCCTGAAAAGCAAGATGCACCCGTCGGCATAAGATGACTATTTGATTATGGCCGCCTCGTTTATTGATAAATTCTTTTCGAATTCTTCCCAGAAGGTTTCCTCTGATTTTCGCCAATCTGAACCGAATTTCTTGTTGAACAGTGTCCCTACTTGATCCAAAGCCTTGCTCCAGGCAGATTGATAATTGAGCTTGAGAACGTCCTCCAAAAAAGGAACGAGTGAGCCCAGCTTTTCCTTAGGTAAATAAGCCCGCGCTCCCAGTTGGATGGATTTTTTGAGGGCCTCGGGTGTGAACGCGTGCGCGGTGAGCATCACAACGGGGAAGTTTGCGTTTTCTGAGATCTGCAACAGATCGAACCCTCGAACTCCCATGATGTCCAGGATTACCAGATCGTAAGTATAGGAAACGAGGTACTGCTGGGCTTTCTCAAAAGTTGTCGCCGTATGCAGAGTAACATTGGCGGCCTCTGAGATCTCCTCCTCGATAATGTCCAGGACATCCTCCTCGTCGTCCACCGCAAGGATCAGTTTGTCTTTCAAGATTTCAGAACTTGCCATCGGAAATCCTTTTCTTCCGGGACCTGGTGCAGTCCAACTCCCAAGAATTATATTGGGTTTTAGAAAACAACGGGGGTGCGAATCACGTTCCCCGATTAGTGATAAATGTAAAGTTTCTGATTTCTCCTCTATGGGCCGGAAATGTGGGGCTCCATAGGGAGGGGCGAAACCAATTACACATGTCAATGCTTACTCATACCGAGCTGTGAAGTCAACTTTTTCAGAATTCCAAATCACAAAAAACCCTGAAAACCAGAATAGACGCTAAATTCTTTGGAAATATACCGCTCATGCCGGAAATCAGCTAAAATGAATCAGCCCGTAAACACAGGTCGATTTAATTTCGATGCTTCAGGCGCAAAGCGGAATATGTTATGGTTTATCACCCGGTCGAAAAGTTTCTCGGCAAACCTGCATTAGCGTAGCAATCAAACCTTGAAGCCGGGAAAATGAGTGTGAAGAGGTCTGAATGTCTTTAAGGAAATACGTGGTTGTCCCCCCTATGGAGGGGCGCCTGGAAAGCTTGAGAGAAATAGCAGGAAACCTTTGGTTTTGCTGGAATACTGAAGCAGTGGAGCTATTCGAATACCTAGACGAGCAGCTTTGGAGGGATACAAGCCATAACCCTCTACAAACCTTAGTCCGCCTTTCCAGCCACAGGCTGATTGAAATAGGAGGAGACGAAGGCTATCTGGAACATGCTGAACGGATTAGACAAAAATTTCGGATCTATATGCAGCGGAAGCGACCCTACGATTATCGGTTAGCCGAGCCAGTGGATTTTGTAACTGCATATTTTTCTCTGGAATACGGTCTGACAGAGTCTCTGCCGATATATTCGGGCGGATTAGGTGTTCTTGCTGGAGATCACTTGAAGTCATCCAGCGATCTCAACCTGCCTTTAGTTGGGGTAGGCCTCATGTACCAGGAAGGATATTTCCGTCAAAGCCTCTCCAGCAATGGGTGGCAGCAGGAATATTACCCGAGAACCGAATTCGATACCCTCCCTCTTGAAAAGCAAACCGATTCATCTGGCGGCACTGTTCTGATCGAGGTCGATCTCGCAGGTGATCGATTGCTGTGTCGAATTCTCAAGCTGAACGTGGGGCGCGTTCCTCTGTATTTACTTGATGCAGATATACCTGAAAATCCGTCTCGTTTAAGGAGCATCACTGCCAGACTTTATGGCGGCGACGTGGAAATGCGCATACGTCAGGAAATTCTTTTGGGCATGGGAGGATGTAGGGCTCTCCAGGCTTTGGGCATAAAGCCTTGCGTATACCATTTGAACGAAGGCCACGCAGCGTTTACTCTCCTTGAGAGAGTGAGATTCTTCATGGAAGAAGAGGGATTATCCCTGGAAGAGGCCCGTGAGATGGTTACCAGCCAAAGCATTCTCACCATACATACGCCGGTCCCAGCAGGAAACGACGTTTTTGATCGTGGACTCATGGACAAATATTTTCGACACCTTTTCGGGAAGCTCGGCATGGATTTTGAAACTTTCCTCGGCATTGGGAGGAAGAATCCTGAGAACCGATC
>CAIXMD010000524.1 GCA_903920415.1 uncultured Desulfomonile sp. | reverse complement strand
GACTGAGAAGAAGCTGCTCAAGCTGTTGAAGGTCGATTCGCTCACTCATTCCCGTACCTGGTATCTTGATGCCTGTGTGCTCGCTTCCGGGCAAGGATTCGTGGCGGCACAAACAATCCGGCGCAGTAATGACAATAATTTCCTCCCCAACCAAAGTGGCGGTGGTGTCCGACACGGCGTACGACCACAGTCTGGCCGAGATCCGGGAAAAGTTCGTCCAAGGTGTGGATCTCATAATTAGTGAAGGCTACAAGAGGGAAAGTCATCCCAAGATCGAAGTTTTCAGGAGTGACGTTCATCACGAATTACTTTGCAAAGCTGACGAGAACCTCGTAGCCATCGCAGGAGACCCTCCCCTTCTTCCGGAAGGTATACCGGTATTTGATTTGAACGATCCCAGACCATTGTGCGATTTTGTAGAGAGACTTTTTATTATGAGTCCCCACTAAATTGCCGTAGGCTAACTTTTGACACCATTTTGCCTTCAAGGAAGTCACATGTCTATCGCCTTCGTCAAGCCAGGTTGCCCCTTTCAAGGCGAAATCGCATGAAAAAGCGGATCCGCAAACATATCATTCTCAAGGGCGTTCTCCAGGGAATAGGCTGCCGCCCTACCATATATCGCCTTGCGGTACGCCTGGGCGTTGCCGGTTGGGTCATGAATACGACGAGTGGTGTGTGGATTGAGGTAGAGGGCAGCCCGGAACAGTGCTCCAGGTTTTCCCATGAAGTAGTTCGATCCATTCCCTTCCCCGGCTGCATCGAAAGCATCAACGAGATGTCCGTGCCTCCACTCGGGGAATCTATTTTCCGTATCCAGGCGAGCGGGGAAGGGGAGCGTTCGATTACCCCGATTCCACCGGACACCGCGGTTTGCCCAGAATGCGTGGAAGAGATGTTGACTCCAGAGGACCATCGTTATCTCTACCCATTCATTACTTGTACTCTTTGCGGTCCCAGGTTCACAGTCGTTCGCTCTTTTCCCTACGATCGTGAGCGTACTAGTATGGCCGATTTCACCATGTGCCCCAAGTGTTTGGATGAATACTTGTCTCCCACGGATCGCCGCTTTCATTCCCAGACGAATTCCTGTCCGTCGTGTGGACCTAAGTTGACCCTGACCGATAGAGAAGGAAATTCCCACAGCGGAGATCCGATGGTTGAGTCCATTAGAATTCTGGCCGAGGGGAAAATTTTAGCGATCAAGGGAATAGGAGGGTTCCATTTGGCCTGCGATGCATTGAATGAGCACGCGGTGGAGCTTCTGAGGGAGCGTAAGGGTCGCGCTGAAAAACCTTTTGCAGTAATGATGCCGGACATAACCACCGTGCTTATGTACTGTAAAGTAACCCCCCAGGAGAACAGGCTTCTCACATCGGCGATCGCTCCCATAGTGCTGCTCGAGGCTTCAGGAAATCGGCTTGGGTCCAACGTGGCCCCCTTCATGGGGACGCTCGGGGTGATGCTCCCCTACTCGCCTATTCACCACTTGTTGTTCAAACACCCCGGTATTTTGGAGTCGGATCGACCGAAGGTGCTTGTGATGACCTCGGGCAATCGTTCCGAGGAGCCTTTAGCCGCGGAGAACCAGGAGGCCTTGCTCAGGCTCCGAGATCTGGCAGATGCATTTCTCTTCCACAACAGACAGATCGTGCTCCGGGCCGATGATTCCATCTTTCGCGTAATTGACGGCCGCCCAACAGTTTTCAGGCGGTCCAGAGGGCTCGTGCCTGGAGAGTTCAAGCTACACGATATTTCTTCCGCCTCTGATAAGGATTGCACGGCTCCTGACCTCTCTGGGATAGCCCATGGAAAATGCGAATCACTTCCCTCGCCGGTAGTGTTGGGTGCAGGAGGTGATTTAAAGAATTCCCTCGCGATTCTCAAAGGTGACCGCGCCGTGCCCGGTCCTCATGTGGGCGATCTGGCTTCGCCGGTTGCACAGGACTATTTCAAACTTTCAATAAGCATTCTCGCCGGGTACCTGGAGGCGGTTCCCTCAGTGATAGCCGTGGACCCACATCCGGAATACTTCAGTAATATATTGGCACGTAATATGTCCGGCGTGATCGAGGAAGTTTTCCATCACCATGCCCATGCGTCCAGCCTCCTTTTCCAGCACGGCATTCCAGGTCCGGCCCTGTTTGCAGTATTTGACGGGACAGGGTATGGGATTGATGGGACCATATGGGGTGGAGAATTTCTCATTTCTGACTGGGAGACCTTCACCAGGGTCGGTCAATTAGGTCTCTTCCCTCTCCCTGGTGGAGAAGCCGCAATACGAGAACCGGTCAGAATCCTTGCAGCCCTCTTGGCAGCGGACTGGAAGTTACCAGAGAGATATAGAGTTCTTATGGGAGATTATTCCTGCCGGGTGGAACTTTGGATGCAGGCTGCAAAAACTGGCCTGAACTCGCCGCTTACATCGTCCGCAGGGAGACTCTTCGACGCGGCAGCGGCAGCGGCTGGCTTTAGGTGCCCTGTCACTTTCGAAGGTGAAGCTGCGATGTGGCTGGAAGGCATTGCCGACAAGACTGAATGCGGAACATATCCTATAAAGTTCATGGAATATGACCCTATCGTGGTGGATCCGCGTGCTCTTATATTGGAGGTTGCCGAAGATGCGCTAGGGGGAACGCAGCCGGCAGTGATTTCGGCCCGTTTCCACAACTCCGTGGCGGCAATGATCGCCGAGACCTCGCTGCAGCTTGCGGAAAAAACCGGTATTACTACCGTGGGCCTAACAGGCGGGTGTTTTCAGAACAAACTCCTTACTGAAAGAGCCTCGGCTCTCCTCCGGTCATACAAATTTAACGTCCTGCTTCATGATACAATACCTCCGAATGATGGAGGAATAGCCCTGGGCCAGACTGTCGTTGCCCTGGCGCGTCATCGAAAAAAATCCGATTCCGTTCTTTAATGTGAATCAATCCAAGTCTCTGGATTAGGAGAACAACAAGGATGGAAGATTGTTTTCTTCAATGTAAAATATCCATTTTTGTGGTAAATTTTCTTCTCCTTGCACCAAGTACTGGAAAGGTTTGAGGACGCCAAGCATGTGTCTTGCAGTACCAATGAAACTCATCGAGATTACCGGTGAAGGAACCGGCAAGGTGGACTCCGGCGGGGTCAGGACCGATGTCGTTCTTTCCATGGTCCCTCAAGCCGGCCTAGGCGACTATCTGATCATACACGCCGGGTTCGGCATCGAGGTACTTGACGAAGAAGAAGCACACATCAGGCTGGATCTGTTTAGAGAACTGGCTGAGGCCTACCGGGCCCAGGATGAGTTGTGAACTCCGGCAATGAAAGCAGGGCCGCTGCTGCTTTGGCCCGGGAAATAAAGGAATTGTGCGACAAGGCATCATTCCCATTGAGAATTATGGAAGTATGCGGCACCCACACCATGGCGATCCATGCCGCAGGTCTAAAGAGTTTTTTCCCAGCAAACCTCCAACTTGTATCTGGACCCGGTTGCCCGGTCTGCGTGACTGAAAAAAGCTTTATCGATCAAGCTGTTCTTATTGCAAAGGAGTACGATGCGTGCCTAGTGACTTTCGGTGATCTTGTCAGGGTTCCCGGCTCCTTCGGATCTCTCGCAACGTTTCGGTCGGAAGGCGGTCGAGTTCGCGTCGTTTACTCACCCATGGACGCAATGGGGATCGCCTCAGAGCTTTCCCCAAGGCCCACGGTTTTCCTGGGAATCGGGTTCGAGACCACGGTTCCCACAATTGCGGCAACTATTAAAACTGCCATGACTCTGGGAATTGACAACTTTTTTGTCCTTTCCGCGTTCAAGACAATACACCCACCGCTCAAAATCCTGGCGGCCAAGAAGGATCTCAACGGCTTCTTGTTGCCCGGGCATGTATCAGCGATAATCGGTTCGGATTGTTACCACTATTTGGTTGATGATTTTGGAAAGCCGGGAGTGGTAGCAGGTTTTGAACCACTCGATATTTTGCTGGCTATCCGAGACATCCTCCGCATGGCCGTGTTCTCTACTCCACAAATAATTAACGATTACAAAAGGGTAGTACG
>CAIXMD010000523.1 GCA_903920415.1 uncultured Desulfomonile sp. | reverse complement strand
GGGGTTCAAGGTCAGATTATCAGCAGGGAGAAGCTGGTGGCATGAAGATGCCTAGGCCAAACAAAACTGACAAAGCAATTACACCCAGAATTCTGGATATCTTCGGCTACGAGGTAGATTGTTGAAAAGAAGGGCTACTGCCAGTATAAGCAAGGCAGTGGCTCCAGCCGGTATAATCACATAAGTTGTAGGTTACTGGCTAAAAACCTAACCACCCGTCACCAGTGTAACCAACTTCACCTCATCATTCTCCTGAAGTTTATCGTCAAGTTTGTATTTCTTCCCGTTGACGAAGGTGACCATTTTGAACTGCTCAGGAATCCTGAGTTCCTTTAGCAAGGTACGGGATGTACAACCGGGTAATACGTCGATGTCTCGCTCTTCGACGTAGCTCTTGATAAGTCCGATGGGTCTTAACTTAATCCTCAAGCCTATTGCTACTCCTACGGCTGGTCATAGAGCCTTTCTCAAAAGTTCCGACCGAATTGAGTGGGCACCAAGCGCTCGCAACTGGGATCAATCGGAAATTATTACCGTACGCGGTCAGAGGTTCACCATACCTTTTCGGCCTCTTCCTTCATGTCATGCCTCAAAAGGGTTTCCTTGAGAGGTATGCCCCTGACGGGGTCTAAATCCATCAGCTTATAAAATTTGTCTTTCATGTCGGAGAAGTTGATCTCAATCCCTTCAGGAGCACCGTCTATCGCAGGCTCCAGCAATCGGGGAGAGAGGTCGTCGTCTTGAGCTGTAAGCCCGTACATATGGTTCATGAGTCTTTGGAGGTAAAAGACTCGTCTTCCGGCCTGCATCATTTGATCAGTGTCCCAGCCGTAGCCGGCAACGGTATTGAATAGGTCAACCCATTCGGGAATGGAGATTTCCCTGTCTGCAAATTGGCAATAGCACGCACTGTTCTCGATGCTACCCAGCGCTACTGCAATGGACGCTGTCTCTGGTTTGTGCTGGTCGGTCATTGGCTCCAACTCGAATTCGAAGCCGATCTCGGGATAGAAGCAGGCCCCCATCTCCATGAAAAGCATGGGGTAGGCAACGTGACAGGCTCCCCTATGACTTATGGCATAGGTGAGAGCCAGACCATGCCCACCGCCTCTGGGGTCGTGCATGGGAGCCTCCAGACCCTTACCGAGAACCGTGTATTTTATGGAATGCTTTCCGATCTTAGCGGCTGCCGAAGCACTTCCGTCAGCCAGTAAATTGCCTATACTGCCTTGCCTATTAGCTATTCTGGGGAGAATTTCATCTATGACTGTCGTCATGTCACCCCAGCGCAAAGCCAAACCGTCGGCGTTATCAGAGGTAAGATCTCCCTTCTCGAAGGCCTCCATGGCCCAGGCTATGGTCCCCCCGGCAGAGATTGTGTCCAGGCCGAGGTCGTTGCAGACGCGCCCAGCCTTACAGGCAGCAGCAAGGTCCATGGAACCCATGAGTGAGCCAAAGGCTACGATAGTCTCATACTCAGGACCAGGGCCCTTAGGTATGGCAAAAGGTCCGTCCTTGACCTCCACAACCCGCTTGCACGCAACCGCGCAGAAAGCGCAGGCGCCGTGATTGGTCAAGTATTTCTCTGTAAGGGTACTACCGGTAAGAGGTTCCGCCATCTCCTCCCAGAAATTGGAGGTAAAATTCCTGATAGGCACGTCTCCGTTGTATACGCCCCCTTCCAGGTTTGCGGCAGTGCCATTTTCGTGCATCACTGTCGATGCGAGAGCTTGTTTGATCTTGGCGTTAAGTTCCTTGCGCAGAACTTCGTATGCTTTTGGGTCAGCCAACTGTAATTCTCTCTTTTTCGCATTAACTACTATTGCCTTGAGGTTTTTTGAACCCATGACTGCGCCGAACCCCGCTCGACCGAAAGCGTGGTGCCCCTCATTCAAAATTAATGCATACTTGACCAGGTTCTCTCCGGCAGGTCCTATGACCAACGTACGATAGTTCCTCCCGTACTTCTGTTTGATGGATTTGTTCGTTTCTTCTATGCCTCTACCCCAATAATTACCGGCGTCCAGAAGCTTTAAAGAATCGTCCTCGATCAACAGAAGGGATGGCTTTTCTGCTCTGCCTGTGATAACGATCCCGTCGTACCCGGCGTATCTTAATTCCGGAGCGAAATAGCCTCCACACGATGAATCGCCCCAGTGCCCGGTCAAAGGAGAACAGCCCGCCACACTGCTCCTACTTGCACCAGAAAGCCTCAGTCCTGCAAAAGGACCATTCATGAAAATAAGCATGGCCTCTGGTGAAAGGGGGTTCGCAGAAAAATTCCCTCGCTCCCAGAATATTTTCGCTGCAAGGCCGCCCCCGCCGATATATTTCTTGTAGTATTCCTCGGGCAAAGACAGTACGTCAATTGAGCCTCCAGTGAGGTCGAGGCTGATAATTCTGCCGGTGTTCCCCCACATGTGATTGCACCTCCGGTGGACTCTTACTTCATGATCTTATCTTCCCATCCCATGTCTTTCAAAACATCCTGATAAATTACGGATATTTTCTTTAGTTTAGGAGCAAGCTTCAACAACCCTGTGGCCGAGCCCTTGATTCGTATCTTTTTTCGAGTAATCGCCATTACTGGGTTAAGTTTGTTTGACCATGACCGGTGTGCATCGTCCGCTGAAAGACTCATGGTAAGATCAGGAGCCTCAGCAGGCTTTCCCGGAGCGACCAGTAGTTGACCGCCCCTGGAGTCAACGTGGAAAGAACAGTTTGGACCGTCCTCAGTGTAGTCGAACCAAACGAGTTGGTTGACTTTTTTCAAACCCTGTTTAAGCTCTTCATCCTGCAGGGCCCTGTTAAAAAGTTCTAAAAAAGCCTTTACCGGTTCATTTGCGTCCTTCCAGTATTCCATGTCAAACTCCTTTAGTTATTACATTGCCTTAAGGAAAAGGTTCAGGATATCTGCTTCTTCGAGATAACGGGGGTTATAGCCGATTTGTCCGTCACCTGCGGCGAGTTCCACGAGAGGCATGAGTTTGTTCGAGTCATCAGGTATATTGAAATCTCTCAGGGTTTCAGTGAGTCCTATCTGAGATTTTAGGTCCCTCACACCCTGGACAGCCGCTTCAGCAGCTTCCAAAGCCGTTTTTCCATTTACATCAATTCCCATGGCATCAGCTATAATCATGAACCTTTCAGGGGATTCTACCGCATTGAAATCCATTACCACGGGCAGCATGATGGAGTTGGCTAGGCCATGTGGAATGCCGTAAAGCGCCCCAAGAGCATGTGCTGTGGCATGAGTGCCTCCCGTCATCGTGTTACAAAAACACATACCGGCCAAGGTAGCTGCTATCAGCATATTACCTCTGGCGGTAATGTTATCGGGATCCTTCACGGCTTCCGGCAGATATCTGGCGATGAGCCTTATGGCATGGAGGCCTAACGCGTCAGCAATTGGTTCCGCTCCCGTTGAAGTTACGCCCTCAATTGCGTGGGTCAAGGCATCCATTCCGGTGAAAGCGGTTATTTTGGGAGGGACCATGATCGTCAGTTCTGGGTCCAGCATTGCGATGTCAGAGTTGCAATATGGGTGGGTCACTGAAAGTTTTGCTCCGACTTCCGTGTCGAGCACCACTAGGGCGTTGGTAACCTCACAACCGGTTCCCGCGGTGGTAGGAAATGCCACATGTGGGGGAAGGCGCTGCGCTCCTTCCCATAGTCCCGCTTGTTCCGCTAAAGGCTGAAAGTCGTCAGCGCCGTGGCCGATCAAGATGTTTACGGCTTTGGCCGTATCCATAACGCTGCCTCCTCCAACGGCGACCATGCAGTCTGCCCCTATTGATCTGTAGAACTCCCCCCCCTCGTTGATATTGGCAATGCGGGCGTCCTGGAGTATAGCGTCGAATATTCCCACTAGTTTTAGATCCGACTTTCGGATTTCCTCGGCCACCATCTCTACAACACCGGCATTTACGAGTCCCTTGTCGGTAAATATTGCTACATTACTCCCGCCCAACTCACTAATCTCATAGGCCAATTCCCTCCTTACACCAGGGGCATAAATAATCCTTGGCCTGTTGACCCAGGTAAACAAGGGTTCAAAGTCAATGTTCGGGTATTTCATGTTTTACACCTCTGCCTCCCTATAAAGTGTTCAACCTATGTTTTGTCTGAGTCTCACTGGTTATCCTTTGACGAGACTATGTTTGAAGTGTATCTTAAATCTCCATGAAAACCAACAAGACGAATCTTCAAATCGGAGTGGTAGGTGTCGGGACCATGGGGCAGCACCATGTCCGGATCTTATCTCAGACTCCGGATGTTAGTCTAGCTGGTATTTACGATCCTGATTTTTCAAGGGCTGAGGCAATAGGCGGTAGATATGGATGCCGATCTTTTCGGAGCCTCATGGAGCTTCTTGAACGTACAGATGCCGTGGCAATCGCCGCCCCCACATCCCTTCATTGGGACATCGGGGAGACCTGTCTGAAACGAGGTATCCACACTTTGATGGAGAAGCCGTTAGCCCATAGCCTGGCCTGTGCTGAGAAATTGGTTGATCTGGCGAGTGATGTGGGAGTGGTTCTGATGGTTGGACATGTGGAGCGCTACAATCCTGCAATCGGGAAAATGATGGAAATTCTTCATTCCGAACCGGAAGACATCATCTCGATTGACGCTCGCAGGCTTAGCCCATTTGACGGCACCCGTTGCCTCGATGTGGACGTACTGCACGATCTTCTCATTCACGACATAGACCTGGCTCTTGAGATTGCCAATTCAAGTATCGTTGAAGTTTCTGCGACAGGCAGGCCGGTTTTCTCCCAGCGTCTTGACATGGCTCATACCAGAATTCAATTTGCCAACCAAACCGTAGCTGTCTTCTGGACTGCCAAGTGTTCCCCGAGAAAGGTGCGTTTAATAACGGTTACAACCCCCAGCCGGTATTTCGAAGCCGATACCCTGTCCCGTTCATTGACCGTTTACACGGCGGAAGATTTGCCCGCAATGGATTCCGGTGTGTGCGTCATGGGAAATATAATACGGGAGGAGATACCGGTCGGTGACGAGGAGCCTCTCCGCCGAGAGATCAACGATTTTGTCCG
>CAIXMD010000522.1 GCA_903920415.1 uncultured Desulfomonile sp. | reverse complement strand
GGAAGCTCTTAGCGCGAACCCCTTCATGGCCACCAGCCGGCAGTAGGCATCCGTAAGAAGTTGCTTTATGTGGGGAAAATCGGTGACGTGGTTCCCATAGAGTACACGGTTGGCAGCATGGTCAATGGCCTCGTACAAGGCGTGGGTACAAATCCCTATGGAGGCCCACCCGAGATTGAACTTGCCGATGTTTATTGTGTTGAGAGCTGCATCCCAGGCGTCCTGGCCGATGGAAAGGATGTCCGCGTCCGAAATGGGGTAATCGTTCAGAGCGTACTCCGCCACATAGGACTGCACATTGACCAGGTTCCTTACACATTCATATTTCCCGTGGGTTGAACCCACCACGAAAAACACAAAATCCCCAGAATCGACCAATTTCCCCAATGTTGATACGAGGGCAGCCTTGTTGGCGTTTCCTATGTAATACTTCCGGCCGGTAGCCAGGTAGACCCCTCCACCCTGAGGAGCCAACGCCATCTGCGTAGAATAAATGTCCGCTCCATGCTCTTTCTCAGACAACCCGAACGCGAAAATGCCACCTTCCTGGAGGAGTTCGGCTGTTTTTTTCTTCACTTCCTCGTTCTTGCTCATCCAGATAGGACCGAGCCCAAGAATAGACACCTGCCAAGTGTACCAATAATGAAGCGCATAAAAGGCAAGGATTTCGTTGAACTCACAGTTGCGCCATGTATCCCATCGATAGTTCGGATCACCCGGGCCATAGGCATACGGAGTGAGGAGGGCGGCAAATATGTTCTCCTTCTTCACAAACTCGAGGAAATCAGCGTACCACACCCGTTCGTGATCGTCTTGTTTGAGCTTTCTCTTACCCTTGGTTTCAAAGAAATTGATGGTCTTGCGCATGATCTCCTTCGATTGCTCATCGGAGCAACCGCTGACATGTTTCTTGGGATTGAGCAGAACCGTTAACCTCCTAGGATGTGTGAGTTCCAGTATATTCGCGTACGCCATCGTTCATTGAACGTTTCAGGAAACAGTGCGGCGGCAGCAATGGTCCAATAGTTCGGGACGCCTGAAGGCCTCTTTTAAGAGCAAGCCGCTTGTTCATGCTACTGCCCTCTGTGTTCGGGCGGCCAACCGTAGTAAACTTTATAAAGGATCCTTCTGTCAAGGCTCTGACGGCGTCGCTTACAAATCTGAAGCTTTACACTTTTATGGTTTGATTTCTTTGGACCGATTCCTGTTGAAATTGCATTCTACTTCGTATTCACTATCTTTGGTACATCTGGAAAAACCAACAAGTGTGTCTTGGACTATTTCAATTAGGCCCCGGAACATCGCATCCTTTCCATCCACTGATTTTCTGAGAGGTGACTTGTGTCGTTCAATTATGTCATGGCACTAAGCAATGTTGACATATTCTGAGGCCCTGACGCAACTCTGATTAACCCGAATGATTAATCCGAAGACAGCGCTGGGCAAGTTGACCCCCAATCGAATTATGGTATTCTGTCCTCAAGCGATACTCAAACCTGGAAACGTCAGATCGCTGCCAATGCAGTGTTTAGTTCACGGCAGCCGCAGAAAACTGACTATGAATATGAACATAATGGTATAGATCATTTTTTCATGTTTTTTTTTCAAATCGGTGAAATACTTCAATGCCGTCAGATCGCCAGAAAAAACAAAGCCATGCAAGAATGAGGGAAGAATCTGATCTCTCCCTGGAAGTTGTCGTCTTACTCATCTTCGGAGTATTCTGGCTCCTCTTTGGCCTGCTGCTGTTTAAGATTTACACCGGAGATCTGCCATATAACCCAGACAGTACCTACGGCCTCTTTCTGGTCATTGTTTCCTTTCAGATGATCACCATGGGTAAGACACCGTTTGGCGACCTTCGACGGTCATGGGCGCTCGTCGTCATTGGAATAGGCACGGCTATGCTTGGAATCGCCACTTGCTTCATTCCCGGATACTTTACAAAATTTGTCCGCATACTGGTTGGAATAGTCCTTTTTGCCGGCGGGATTGCTCTTTTCATGCAGCTCTTTATTTCTGAAAGAAAGGCGAAGTTGTGGATAAAGATTGCGGGAATATTACGGCAACTAACCATAGCGTGCGCCCTTGTCTATACCTTAACAATCATTTCAGGCCTGATAACACTCTCTGCCGGCCTCAGATCAGACCCACGGACGGCGATTGTTCTCATGTTCTATGGCATGAGTTTCTTCTATCTGTCGTGGTGTGTCTGGAAGGTTGCCAGGACATATCCTCCTGAGGAGTCGGATGACTCGGCATCAACTATACGGAGTTCAGATCTGGCTGATTCACAGGGACGGTCTAGCTTATTCCGGGAGGCCTCTCTTCCCCTCTCGGCGGCAATCCTGATTCTCTTAGGATTTCTTATAACACTTCTTGGATTACTGCT
>CAIXMD010000521.1 GCA_903920415.1 uncultured Desulfomonile sp. | reverse complement strand
CTAAAAGAGAATACACTTTTTACGCCGAATATTAGTTCGGGATGACACTTTCTCATGGCACAACCCCCATCCTTTTATTACATTAGTCCAAAATCGCATTTTAACTGAGACAACAGACTTGTAAAGAGAATTTTTGCAGCGATGGTAATCCCTCAGTTAAGCGCGGTATTTCGATATGTGTGACGCGAAATTATTAGTTTTTTCACAATTACGCCCCGAATAACTGAGGGCTTACAAAAATTTGTTTACAGACCTTGACAAATGGGTTACGGTTTTTGCAGTTTCCGCTCACCGTGGAGATTGGTGACCTACCCTACGGTGTTGAAATTTGGAAGCATCTATCGTGTCGTTTGGAAAATCATCCTCAATTGTTGCGAACAGAGGTCACCCCTGAATCCGAGAGTCCACCGAAGAGGTGCCGGCTATGGAACACGTTGAAGGATTTGCCTTGATGTATGGACGCTCGTCCGAAGAAGCGATACAGGCAGACAAGGTCCGAATCGAAGGTAGAGAATACCTGGAATCGCCTCTGATCGTTTATGAATCAACTTGTCCGGAAAACAGGGGCTGGGTTCACAACATATCTGAGCATGGCTTGGGACTTGTCGGTGTTAAGGCATGTGTAGATGAGGATAAGAAATTCGTGATTTTCGCTGAGGAGATCTCAGAGATTCCCCCTTGTGAGGTTCAGGCGGTCTGCCGTTGGATAAAGAAACAGGCCTTGGATGATGAATTGGATGCAGGATTTGAAATCATAGAGATCTCGGAAAACGATAGAAACAGACTTGTAGAGCTAGTTCCCACCCTTGATGTAGACGAAAAATTGAGAAGAGAAGAGAGACTATCCATCGCGCCTTCTTTACCGGTCTACGAGGCTGCAAGGCCTGATATCAAGGGTTCTCTCCGCGATATAACCGAGCATGGTTTACGTATTGCAGGTATTAAATCAAGTGTTGGAGAAATAAAGAAATTCGTCCTGGAGATCGGGAGGGGCTCTACCATTCATGGAATAGAGGTTGAGGCTGTTTGTCGCTGGGCGAGGCCAAGGGACGCTGATATTGATTTCGAGTCAGGATACGAGATCGAAGCCGTCTTTGGGGATAGCTTCAAGAAGCTTGTGAGGCTCATTCCCGTTCAGCCTACCAAGATATGACGGCCCATCAGTTACGAGTCAGACACTCGGGGACCTTCCTATTATCAGAGGTCTCTTGCCGCCTGTAAGGGGTCGTATCTCATCGACCTCCTCGACAATTATCTTCAAATCCGAAGTGGAGAGACATCGACGAACCTCGCGAAGAATCAGGTCTTTAACCGCGGGGGAAAATTCCTTCCTGGGAACCACCTTTACTATAAGTGTATCATTATCCTCTAACACGAATTGCGTTTCTTTTATTTCATTCAAGTTGTAAAAAGTGCATTGCGATAACGCCTGACGAGCTTCCGGGCCTTCTTGCCTGAAAATGAGGTCCGAAGTCCGTCCAACCACCTCGGCCAGAAGGGACGACTTCCGCCCGCACGGGCAAGGCTCTTCCTGCCTGATTGCGAGATCGCCGGTTTTGTACCTGATAAAAGGCATGGCAGAATTACACAGGCAGGTACCAACTATTTCCGAAAATTCTCCCTGATAGGGTATGAGTTCCATAATACCGGTTTCCATCTGAACATGGTAACCCTTGCCATGTGAGCACTGCAACGCGTACGCGACGAATTCACTCTGACCATAGCCATCTATTACTCTCGCATGAAACCCTTGCTCTATTTGTTCTTTCATGTACGGATACAGATTTTCAGAAGAGGTCAAGATAAACTTGGGTGGGATAAGACTTTGATTATTTCTCAGCATCCACCTTGAGATTATGTACAGACACGATGGCCATCCTCTAATGAACTGCGGCTGGAAATGCTCAAGCTCTCTGACAATCTTGTCGAGAGTCTGATCATCAGCATTTACTAATGACACTCTGAGTTCTCTCGATCCATGGAGATATTTGACGATCTTCTTTGGATTAGTGAGTGGCTGTCCCTTGATTACAGCTATCTTATCCCCGTTCCTGTAATCCAGCCACAACAGGTGCCGCATCGCCTGGGCCCTTTCAATCGGAATTGTCGTCTTATCGAAATAAAAATAGAGGGATGGGCCGCTGGTGCCGCTGGTGTGAGCCATTTCTCTGTTAAAAAGTGAAATGTTGGTAGCTATGAGGTCTTTCCAGCGTTCTCTCACTATGTGGGATGTGAGAAAAGGAATTTTTTCCAGATCATCTATTGTGTTGATATCTCGAGGCTCAAGTCTGTTTCCTTCAAAAAGCTCCCGATAATAAGGCACATGTGTGTACGCATGATGTATTAGATTTCTCAGGCGCTGTTCCTGGTATGACTTCAGTTCATGCTCGTCCCAGTGGTCGCTTTGTCTATAAATGGCCAGCATATCGCGATAAGGTTTACCGTATATCAGAGAATCCGGAATCATATGATATAAGGTCTCAATCGTCTCTACGGGCACTGCAGATTTCTTCAGTAGAGTTTTCAAGAAAGCCTTCATTGTTCTTCCTTCGAATATCCTATCCGGAAAACTTTCTTCAGATCTCGGATCTCGTCCTTTGTAAAGGCCTGGAAAAGTATTAGAAGCAGCACGTATAATAACCCTGATACGGAGATGATTAATAAAATGTTCCATCCCTTGAGCACGTACGTGACTATGCTCATTCCAACAGTAGCCAGCAACGGTTTCTTCATAATCTCCCAGAACGGGATTGTGAACAATAGCTTCCTAATATATAAATATTGAATATGGTTAAGAATTATTATCGTGAATAGTACGGCGAATACTGCACCCATTTCCCCGAAACGTGGGATTAACAGAAAATTGAGAATCAGGCTGATTGCCACCGCGGCAATATTAATGCCGAGATCAACCTTTTGGTGGTCCGTAGCGGTAAGCAGTTGGGCAAGTACGAGCACTATGCTGTAGGGAATTGAGGTGAGGGCCTGAAACCTCAACACCGGCCCTGCAGACATGAACTTCTGACCATAAATCAATTCGATGATGTCGTCGCTCAATATGAATGTGCCTGCCACAATAGGAAGGACTGCGAGAAAAACGTACCTGAGGGAGTCAATCGAACTCTCTTTGAGGTCAGCTAATCCGGAACTTGATTTCTTTGTCAAGAAAGGCAGAACTGCCAAGGCAAAAGCCATGGGTAACGTTTCGCAGAAACCGACAATTCTGCCGGCAGCACTATAAATGCCAACTGCCTCAATGCTTTTCAGCTTGGAGAGCATGACCGATGCTATGTTCAGGTGTACCGTAGAAAATATGGCGATGGCGATAAACGTGGGAGTCTCTCTGAGCAGCATCTGCCACACTTCAGCGCTGAAGGTCCAACGCGGCATGCCATTGAGTCGTACGTAAAAAAACAACATCAAGAAAAACGCTAAAAGCCTGGTAAAAAAAATAGCAATGAAGATGGAGACTATTCCATAACCGGAGAGTACCAGATAAACGCAAACGGCAACCCTCAAAATATTTTCTGCCATGTAGCATGCGGTTAGGTATTCCGACCTTTCCAGTGCCCTGAACATGCTCTCCATAAATCTCATCGCCGTATCCGGAATCAATGAAAACGAGCATACCAGAGCAGCCAGTGTGACTTCCTTGTCATAACGCATCACCTGCATAAATAGGTTCATGCCTATCACGGCAAGGATTGATGAGACTGTCCCGAATGCCACTGAGTTGAGAAAAAGAACATGGACATCCTTCGGG
>CAIXMD010000520.1 GCA_903920415.1 uncultured Desulfomonile sp. | reverse complement strand
TGCTGGACGACGTTGCAGAGGATTTTCCGGAACTTTACATCATAATGTGTCACGGCGGCCGCCCTTTCTGGTACAGGGAGGCTGCCTGGATGTTGATGCGCCACAAAAGAGTGTACATCGATATTTCAGGTATCCCGCCAAAGCAGTTGCCGGGAATATTTCCAAAATTGGAACAGTTCGCCGATCGTTTCGTATTTGGCAGCGATTGGCCGAACATTCCTTCCATAGCCGAGCAGGCACGCCGGATTTGCGAGTTGCCTCTGCGATCTACCACCATTGATGCCATTCTATGGGACAACGGAGCCAGGCTTCTCGGGCTGGATTCCTAGAATCGACTTCGGAATAGGTTTGTACCAAGTTGCTGTCCAAACTAATTGCGGCTCCGCAATTTCATCAGTAAGCGCAATATTTCCAAATAGAGCCAAATCAGGGTCACCATAAGCCCGAATGCCCCATACCACTCCATGTATTTCGGGAGTCGACGCTGTGACCCGCCTTCAATAAAATCAAAATCCAGGACCAAATTAAGAGCGGCAATGGTCACCACGAAAAGGCTGAAGCCTATGCCTATGAGGCCATTATCGAAAATACCCGGCATGTTGATTCTAAACATGCTCAGGACGATAGACACTAAATACACCAGAGCGATTCCTCCGGTAGCAGCCACCACCCCCAGCTTGAAGTTTTCCGAAGCCTTAATTAGTCCTGATTTGTAAGCTAAAAGAAGGGCCAGGCAGGTGCCGAAGGTCAATCCCACCGCCTGAATCACGATACCCGGGTACTGTGATTCGGCTGTTGAGGACACCCCACCTAGAAAGAGCCCTTGAAGGAGTGCATAAAGGGGAGACGTAACAGGAGCCCATGACTGTTTAAATACTGTCACAATCGCCAGAATAAAACCTCCGATGGCGCCGACTATTATCCAGGGCAATACACTTGCGGGATCGTGGGTTCGGAAATAAATATTCCAGGTCCAGCCTGCAGTCAGCAATACACATACCAAGAGGATCAGAGTCTTGTTCACAGTCCCTTGAATAGTCATTGCCTCATCTGCCGTCACGTATCCGCTGAAGCCGGTAAATGTCTTGTCGTTAAGTGCCGGATTCCCAGTCCTCATATTCAAATTACCTCCTTGAAATATTGACTAATCAGTTATCGTTGGATGATCCCCGGTCTCGTTTCGGCTCAATAGCTTCAATCTGTCTGTCTGCGAAATGAGTCCGAATTTTTCCCATGTCTTTGTTTCCAATTCCTGGTACCTTTACGATATCCTCGTCCTTGGCTGAGAGCAACCCCTTCAAACTGCCGAACGATTTTAATAGAGCCTGTCGTTTTTTCGGCCCAATGCCAGGGACATCATCCAGTACTGATCGTATGGCAGCTTTTGTTCGACTACGTGTGTGGAAAGCGTGTGCGAATCGGTGGGCCTCGTCTCGAATCCTCATTAGGAGCATGAGACCAGGATCTCCCTTTTTGAAGATCACTGGATTCTTTCTGTTGGGTAAGTAAAATCGCTCCACGTCCTCCGAACCATGAGCTTTGGCAATAGCGGCTACTGGGGTAAGGCCGGCGCAAGGTTCCAATCGGAGTGCATCCAAAGCTGAGTTTAACTGGGCTTTGCCGCCGTCAATCAGTATGAGATCAGGCAGGGGCTCCTCAACAATGTGACTGATCCGGCGAGAAATAGTTTGATGTATCATCCCTGGGTCGTCCTGATCCTGGAAGCCCTTCATTCTGAAACATCTATAACCTGACTTATCCGGTTTGCCATCCGTGAAAGAGACCTTTACTCCTACCGGCTCACTCCCGGAAGTATTTGAAATGTCATACCCTTCTATCGCTGATGGAGCCTTCGGCAAATGTAGTTTTGCGGCAACGCGCTCCAAAGCACCCCTGAGAGTATCCTTCTGCCTTTCCCTCAGAAGCGCGTTGTGAGCGTTCTTAAAGGCTAAGCTCATAAGGCTTGCACCCTTGCCACGAGAAGGCACCCTGATTGTCACCTTATTGCCACGAATTTCCGATAGCCAAGTCTCGATCAACTCAAGCTGATCTACTGGGCGAGAAATAAGGACTTCCTGTGGGACAATAACTCCAGAGTCGTAGTACTGCTTGAGAGCTGAAGAAAACACCTCTTCGTCATCCAGCGCGGAGTTCCGAATAAAAAAAGAGTCCTCGGATAGAAGGTTGCCCTTGCGCAAAGACAGAACTTCGATTACGAAAAGATCTGTCTCCGGTTTAAGTATTGCTATCACATCCTGGTCTTTGCGGTGAAAAAAGGAGACGTTTTGTTCTTCCACCGTGCGTTTTACGGCAGCGAGTCGGTCGCGGACCCGCGCAGCTTCCTCGAATCGTAAATTCTCTGATGCCTTCTGCATTTCATCTTTCAGACCATTCAATAGATCTTCACTTCTTCCCTGCAACAGAATAGTGGCGCCCTTTACCATGCGAGCGTATTCTGCGGGATCCACTTTTCCAGAGCATGGGCACAGACAACGTCTCATCTGACAGTTCAGACAGGGTCTCTTACAGGTTGCCAGTTGTTTGTCCGTACATTGACGCAGAGGGAAGAGCTTCTGTATAAGTTTCAAAGTCACCCGCGCATCTCCCGCAGAAGAATATGGACCAAAATAGCGCTCTCCGTCCTGTTTAATCCGCTTGGTCCTGATGAGGGTCAGCCTGGGAAAAAGGTGGGACACGTTGAGTCGGAGTGAAAAGAATGACTTATCATCCCTTAACTCGATATTGTACCTTGGCCTATGCTGTTTGATCAGATTATTTTCAAGAATCAAGGCCTCTTTTTCCGTCTCCGTCAGTATTGTCCGGACGCTGTGGACGCGCTCAATCAGATATCGAACCGTAGGCCTTTCGTCGCCTCCCTTAACAAAGTAATTTCTGACACGGTTTCTGAGGTTTCCCGCTTTGCCTATGTACAGTATCCTGCCTTTGCGGTCAGTCATCAGATAGACTCCAGGGTTTGTCGGGAGATTGTTCAGGAATTCTTCGTCAATCGGCATGAATTTATTCATGGAACCGGGATTGTCCCGGTTGAGACTTAATTGAAAGTACACCCTTGTCCGACCTAATAAATCTTGATCATCGGCACTTCGGTCTGCTAATAATTACTATTTGGGATTGAGTTGATTTGTCAACCGTTCACACCCTCTCAAAATCCAGGAGGATGCCGGATGAAAAAAAATGAGCACCGCAAGCTTGCTGAGAACACCTTCTTGAGTGATCGAGGCAGGACCACCAATAAGGACTTAGCCGATAAGCTGGGAGTGCATCCTGCTACGGTGGCCCGCTGGAAAAAGCTTGACGAGTGGGATTTGAAACTCGTCCAGTCTGTTACAACTCATGGTGATACGGCTGGTTCCGATGACGACTTCTATAGAGTGGATTTGCGTCATATCGGTTTACTAAATGAGAGAATTGACGCTTACCTCCAGAAAATGGAGCTTCTCCCCTCTGAAATTCTCGAGT
>CAIXMD010000519.1 GCA_903920415.1 uncultured Desulfomonile sp. | reverse complement strand
CCGTCTCGCAGACTCTGGATCGACTCGAACCAGCCTCTCAAAAAGGGTGCCAGGCCCGCTGTCTTCCTCTTCCTGCTTGAGTTTCTCACGTAATCCCATGTCCGAAGGGGATGAATCGACGATGCCCCCAAGCAGCAACCGAATATACATCCCTGTTCCTCCGACCACAAGGGGAATCAAGCCCTTTTCAAGAATCTTTTCTATGGATTCTCGCCCCTCTCTCACGTAATCTCCCGCTGAAAAATATTCATCGGGATCCCGTATGTCGATCATGTGGTGGGGCACCCGTCTTCTCTCTTCAATGGTTGGCTTGGCAGAACCTCTATCCATGCGGCGGTACACCTGGACAGAATCCGCTGATATGATCTCAGCGCAAAACTTTTCGGCCAATTCCAGACCCACCGCGGTCTTGCCCGATGCGGTGGGACCCGCAATAATGATTATGTTCGGTTTATCCTGGTCCATCATGGGGGAAAATCAATCACTCCTGTTACCGCGCGCCCTCTTGCGCCCTTTCCCGGCCGATTCGATAACCTCTGCCACGGTAGACGCTTCGGTACGTTCTCCCCTTGCCCGGACCACATCCATCTCCATCTCGGCCATCTCCTTGTAGAATGGGGTCCTATCGATCAGTGGGTACGAATCTCTGCCCACGCAATCTGTTTGAAATCTTAAGCATCCAGGGCCGGCTATCCGGGTACCGTCGGGGCGCACAAAGAAATGGCCTATTCCTGCCAGGCGGCAAATCATGGGCCTGTACTCGTAGAGGGAACAAAGCCCGTTGAAATTCAGGACGCACACCGCGTTCCTGTACACCCGGCCCAAGGGGTTCCGTCTCTTTTCCCCTATGATTATTCTGCAGCGGAGGATGATTTCAGTTTGCAAGGCCGGGGACAGGGTGTGGAAACCATGCCTCAGGTAGAGCATTTCCCTGTATGCATGGAGAGCCAAGTCCACTGTGCAGCATTTCACCCCGTCGCAGCCCTTGCAGGAAAAACCCGCCCCCTTCGCCGCGTCGGCGTAGGTAGAATCCATCATCCGGTACAGGTCTTTCAAGCGTGGTATCAGCTCTTCACCTGAAAACACGTGGGAGCCTCCTGGGGATTTACGGGGCGAGATAATCGTAGCATGATTGGATCAAAACACCACAGAGAGGGATTCCAGAAATTTCAGTCAGAATGACTACATACCCTATGGGATTCACCCTCCCCTGACCCCTCCCATCAAGGGAGGGGGGAGGTAATGGGCAAGATTTACGGGTGTATCTTCCTCTCACCTGGTGGGAGACGGCAGAGCAAGAGGGTTTGGGGGTTTTGAAATAATTCTACCTATCTTATTCCTGCCAGCTTATGGCTTCTTCAGGACACGTGTCCATGGCTTCCTGGATATCGTCCTCGGAGCATGCACTCTGATCCGTCAAATAAGCCTTTTCCGTCTCTTCATTCAGTGCGAAGCAATCTTCCGCGATAGCGGCGCAAGTCCCGCAGCCGCTGCAGGCCTCAATGTCGATGACAACTGTCTTAGCCATTGTCTCTCCTTTCACTATTATTCTTTTGAGGAAAATTTAAAACGTGGTCCAGTGAGCATTACATCTTCCGGTTTTTCGAGTCAACCGTTATTATCTGCTTGACTCAACATCATTACGTTGTCTATACAGTTATATCACTACTGGAGAAGCCAAACCTGAAAAAGACTGATAGAGGAGGGAACATGACTAAAGCTGAATTTGTAAATAGGCTTGCCAAAAAGGGCGAAACCACAAAGAAACAAGCTGGCGAAGCACTTGAAATGGTTTTCGGCGTGATCAGGGAAGAGTTGGTCAAGGGAGAGCAGATTTCAGTACCGGGTTTCGGCAAGTTTTCCGTGGTGCAGCGCGCCGCTCGTACGGGGATAAACCCGCGTACGAAGAAGAAGATCAAAATCAAGGCGACAAAGGCCCCTAAATTTACGGCGGCAAAGGCATTCAAGGAAGCCGTAAAGTAAGCTTTCTTCGCGCTTCTTGTGCAACCTGTGCAGGATGGCAGATGTTGTGAATGATTTTCCGTGGGGGTGTTCCCCATGTTTTGTTATGTCCTCTCTTTCTGGGAGATTATGACCACGACGACAAGTCTGAAAGGGGAAACAGATTCCTGATAGGGGAATTCCCTTACCCTGTAATTTGAGCAAGAAGGGATGCCGGCCCATGTGAGGGCCGGCATCCTTGACTGGACTAAGGTTCAGCCTACGACGTCGGCATTCAAAAGAGAGCTAAGAATATGTTCGTTTTCGGTAATCTGATTAGCGCCGTGGCCGGTGTGCTGGACATTGTCCTGAGTATCTACATGTGGATCGTCATCATATCCGCATTGATTACGTGGGTGAATCCAGATCCTTACAACCCCATCGTGCGTTTCCTTTACAGCGTCACTGAGCCCGTGTTCGCGTTTGTGCGCCGCACCCTTCCCATTCCCGCGATGGGTATCGATTTCACACCCATAATTGTCCTGCTCGCAATCGTCTTCCTTCAGCAATTTCTTGTAAAGACGCTGCACCAGATCGCATTGAGCTTTCATTAGGCGAAGGGCGCGGTGCTCTACAGGCCTTGTCTCCCTATGTACCTCAGGGATCATACGGATGGAGTGGTTATTCTAGTGCGGGTAAGGCCCGGCGCGTCGAGGAATGCCCTATCCACAGGCACGGGGGATCGCATTGTGGTAAAGCTCACCGCACCACCGGTGGAAGGCCGCGCCAATAAGGATCTCCTCAAATTTCTCGGCAAGAAACTTGGTGTCCCTTCTTCATCCTTGACCATCATCTCGGGGTATCAATCCAGGGACAAAGCCGTGTTGGTGCGGGGGATGGATTCGGCTGCGGCCAGGGAGCGCGTGGAAGCATGACATGGGAGAATTCTTCGATA
Source organism: uncultured Desulfomonile sp. (assembly GCA_903920415.1). Classification (GTDB taxonomy): domain Bacteria; phylum Desulfobacterota; class Desulfomonilia; order Desulfomonilales; family Desulfomonilaceae; genus CAIXMD01. Next base: position 7,802 of record CAIXMD010000519.1, on the reverse strand, counting down.
GGGGTAGGAACAGCCGGTTGAGCCCGGCCCCCCCAGAAGACGATTGCTCCATCCCTGGCCCAAATAAGCAAACACCATCCTTGGAAAGGGACCGCAGCCAGTGGCCAGGCCTGGTTCGCGACATACCTCGAGGCCATTTACTATTTCCAAGTCTGAAAGCTATGGATGAACGGCTATAAACCATGAAAATCATTTGATGCAGTTGCCTGCGGGTCGCGGTAGCGAAGACAGGTCTTGTAGTCCATTGCCGATGGGATGCGCCGGTAATTATGGCATACACAAGTTATTGTTTTGAAGGGAACTTAATATCAGCCGTAACGAAGAGCATCCACTATTTTGAGGCTGGCCGCCCTCCATGCTGGGAGAAGTCCGCCGAACAGCCCCATAAAAAATGCGAATCCCACTGTACAAAATGCGATTGTGGGGGTAAGTTTGAACCCAAATGCCAGTTCGGAAAAGGTTTCCCAGTTCATCGTGGAGATAGTCAGGAACTGTAGGAGAGCCCCTCCTGCCACACCTACTGAACCGCCAATTATTCCGAGAAGAAGCGACTCCATCAAAAATGCCGTCAGTATATTCCCCTTCTTGAAACCAAGAGCCCTTAGAGTGCCTATTTCCCGTGTTCGGTTGGCCACAGCCGTGTACATGGTAACCATGGCGCCCAGGATGGCGCCCACGCTGAAGAAAATGGTCATTGCAAGGCCTAATATTCGGATAAACTTGGTCATTATTTCCGACTGCTCCCTGTAGAAGGCGATTTCACGTTTCACTTGGATGGTAAGCCTTGGGTCACTTTGCAGCCGTATCTTCAAATTTTGGAACGCTTTCTCACCAGGGACCTTCATGATTACAGCCGAGTAGCTGTTTCTCCGGAATGCGGACATGAGCTGATCTGCGTCAGTCCACAACTCGGAATTGAAGGCGGTTTTACCGGCATCAAAAATACCTACAACTTTCCAATCAGTAAGAGCGAAATGAAGTGTCTCTCCCTGTGATCCGTCCTTAAGTGCATCGGATATGCTCTTACCGGCCATGACTTCCCTTGAACCGGAACTCGGGTACCTCCCTGCAACAAGTTTAACCTGAGGTCTAAGAGCCTTGGACTGTGTACCTATGCCGCGAACGACCACATTCGTCGGCTTGTTTGTACCTTTTTTGGGAAGGGTTACAAGCACCAGTGCTTCCTTGGCTGCGAGTGGCTCTCCTAAAGCATTTTGCGCGATTTCAGGTTGAACTACTATAATGGCAGCCGAATTCCTTTCTATAACGCTGGAAACCTCTGTTTCCGCCGCTCCTCGAAGAATAATAACGTTTTCCGGCGATCCAGTATCTATGAGGGTCTGTTCCAGGCCTTCAGCCAGCATAAGGACGGCAGCGAAAACGAAACTCACCATTGCCATGCCTCCCACTGTCAGAACGGACGTGAATTTTCTGATCCACAGGTTACGGAAACCGTAACTAAAGGGTATGGCCACTGTTTTTCAGCTCATTTCGAGGTGATTTTGTAGAGGTGGTCGGGTAATGGCGGAAATTCATTTTGACCATTATCAACAAAGACCGAGCGCTTCAGCCAGTGAGCTGCGCTCGAAGGCAATACCGAAAACATCTCCAAAGTGCTGTACAACAATTTCATGGACAGCCTTCATAGATAGTTTTGGGCGTACGACTTGATTGAGATTTATCATGCGAATTTGTGGCTCACCGCAAGTAATTATCAATTCTCCAGGATCTGTTTTCAAATCGACGTTAAGGCTAAAACCGTGGAATGTGATTCTCCGCTTAATCTTCACGCCTATGGATGCGATCTTTTTCGTCGGATCAACCCAGACTCCTGGGGCTTCTTTGCGTCTAAATGACTTTACACCGAAAACCGCAAGGGATCTTATGATGGTCTCCTCCAATCCTTGTACATATTGCCTTACCGTAAGCCTGTGAGATTTTAAGTCTAAGATGGGGTATGAGACTAACTGCCCAGGACCGTGGAATGTAGCCTCGCCGCCCCTATCGACTTTGAAGAGGCCTACCCCCCGTCTTGCCAATTCCTGTTCGGAAACTAATAGGTGTGAAGGATTTCCCCTGATTCCTAGCGTTACGGTGGGCGGATGTTCCAGAACAATCAATACATCCGGCCCACCGACATTTATTTTTCGTTCCACTATTCTCGTTTGGATTTCCAAGGCCTCAGCATAACCTGTTGAAGCCATTTCCAGAAGCAGCATCGGCTGCAGAGTAGTCTCAACTCCTGGCTTGTGACCTTCATCAAACATTCTTGAGGGTTCATAAAGCAAACTGTTGATCTTAAGAACTCCTATATTTTCTCCACCACGATCGCAACTCCCATGCCGCCTCCCACACACAATGTAGCCAGGCCTCGCTTGACATCTTCCCGCTTTTTCATTTCGTGAAGAAGAGTGGTTAAAATACGTGCCCCGGAAGCTCCTATCGGATGCCCCATGGCTATGGCACCGCCGTTGACATTTACCTTGGCCATGTCAAATCCAAGATCCTTGGCCACTTGCAGTGTCTGTGCAGCGAAGGCCTCGTTCGCTTCAATGAGATCGATGTCTTGCAGAGTCAACCCCGCTTTCTCCAGGGCTTTCCTTGTTGCAGGTATGGGCCCTAGTCCCATTACTTTCGGATCTACCCCTGCAGACGCATATGAGACAACCCTTACCATAGGCTTCATGCCCAGCGCCCTAGCCTTGTCCGCCGACATGACCAAAATTGCTGCAGCTCCGTCATTTATCCCCGAAGAATTGCCCGCGGTTACGGTCCCGTCTTTTTTGAAAGCCGGCTTTAGTTTACTCAAAGCCTCTTTTGTTGTACCCATACGCGGATGCTCGTCAGTGTCGACAACCTTGGGATCTCCTTTGCGTTGAGGGATGGATACCGGAACTATCTCATCCTTGAATCGTCCAGTCTTGATTGCATTTTCGGCGCGTTGCTGGCTCATGGCCCCCAAATCATCCTGCTCTTCTCGGGAAATGGAATACTGCTCGGACACGTTTTCTGCCGTCATCCCCATGTGATAGTTGTTAAAGATTTCCCAGAGGCCATCATGGATCATGAGATCCACCAATACGCTGTTGTTCATGCGAGCGCCCCATCTCACGTTGCCGGTTGCATATGGAGCTGCGGACATGTTTTCAGTGCCGCCGGCGACAATTACTTGGGCATCGCCGACCTTAATAATCTGGGCGGCGAGTGAAACAGACCGTAAGCCTGATGCGCAAACCTTGTTGATAGTCATTGCCGGAACTTCTTGAGGTATACCAGAGCGAATCGAGACTTGGCGAGCCACGTTTTGGCCCAGGCCAGACTGCAGCACACACCCAAAAATAAATTCGTCAATCATTGCAGGATCCAGGCCTGTTCTCTTGATAAGCTCTTTGACAACTATGGTTCCAAGCTCAACGGCCGGTACACTAGCCAGGGCTCCCCCGAAAGAGCCTACCGGAGTGCGTACGGCATCAACAATGACCACTTCGTTCATGAAAAACACCTCCCTGAGGGTATTGCTGAGTTTTATCAGCTATTGAGAGTCGGTCCTGTGTACTTGATCGGACCTTCTCTATTAAATCGGTTTGTCTGCGCTGGAAGGCAGTCCCATAAATGTTGCACCGAGAAATACAATAGTTACCCTTCTCGCCATCAAGGAATGAGCGAATCCGGAATCCTGATCTTCTTCTCACGATAGTAACGTATCGCTCCAAGGTGCAGTGGTATGCTCAACCCGTCAAGAGCTTTTTCTAGGACGATGCTTCGACTGGCGGGATGAACTTTCGTAAGGTAATCCAGGTTTTCGTAGAGCGTTTTCGTAAGAGCATATACTATTTCCGGATCCAGCGAAGCAGTTGTTGCGAGAACATTATTCTGTCCCACAGAATTAACGGCCTTATCCTGACCGAAATAAGACCCGGCAGGGATTACACTGCGAAAAACATTTTTCCACCCCTCTGCTCTTACTGCTTCCATCTGCAAATCCGTGATTTCCAGAAAGGCTAGACTTGCCCTCCATTCATGAAAAAGGGTTGCAACAAGAGGAACTGGGGTTCCTCCTGTTAGATCCAGAGCTTGGACCGTACCATTTCTTAAGGCTTCGGCCCCTGCCATGTTACTCATCGATCTAATCCGGACATTTTGTTTCAACGATTTGACGGTACCTAACAACATTTCGGTGGTAAACCTGTTTCCACTGTCCGGTAGACCGCTCACGAGAGTCAAACCCTCCAAATCTTGGAGGGAACCTGTTTTAAGTCTGTCAGATCGGATCAACAAGTTAACGGTTTCGGGCCACAGAGTGGTAATGCCGCGAAGTTCCGTCAGCGGTTGTCCCTTGTAAACCCCTGTCCCACCGTAAGCCATTGAACAAAAAATGTCTTCCGACAGTATAATGTCCGCATCTGCGATACGGATTGCTTGGATATTTTCTCTGGACCCTTCTGAAATTGCTGCGGAAACCCTAATTCCTGTTTCCCGCAACTTTGTTGTCCAAAGTGATGCCATTCCCAGACCGATCTGGTAATAGGTCCCGCCAGGCATCCCTGTGGCAATGAGGACTGAGATCCTGGCTGAATGTCGGTTGCGGATCACCTCCTGAGTATCTTGCGGAGCCGCGCCCAAGTGCTGGACCGAACAGATAACTAATACCGCGACAGTTGCTAGAACAAACACCATGTTTCGGCAACCTACTAAAAAGATATTAGTATGAGGCTTTATTCCGCAGTACTCGCTTGAAGTGTACTGAAGGTTTATCCTAAGACCTCCCAATTTCCTCTATAAATTACCGATCTCGGTTTCGATCCAGCCATGTTTGTGATCCAGCAGGTAAACGGATTACTTTTCAGGTTGAAATAAAAATGCCCTTTGACTAAGTTCATGCGCACGTTGTCCTTAATTTCCGGGCCAGTGAGCTTGGGCAACTGCATCAAGACAGCCCACGTGATGGTTAACTACGTTTTCATGCTCATGGTTAGAGGGCCTACGTAAGTATAGACTTGCAGAGCTTTCATGGCAAACGGAAATTCCAGCGGCCGAAAATCAGGACGCCTTTTCCTCACAGCTTTGAAAAGCTTTCCGAATCGAATATGAAGACAAGTCCTGATTTCGTGACCGAGGCAAACTGCCTGCCCGGCAAAGTCCCGAGTCTTGTGGAGAAATGATATACGTTTATGAGCAAGATTGAGGAAGGTATTGGATATATGGTGTGTCTTTACGTCTGTCTTTTTTTGTTCACCGTTTTTGTACCGGTAAGTAGCGCTGAACATGCTCACGGAGTTGATCCGCCCCCCCAGTCCGGCAAGGCAAAGAAAACTGAGAGTTATCAACTGTCGAAGCAATCCCTCTTGATCTTGGAGCGCTCAATCCTTCGATATACAAACAACGAGCGTTCGAAACACGGTCTGGTTCCGCTTGGGCCTAGCTCTCCATTGAATTTCCTGGCCCGAAAGCACAGCCAAAACATGGCTTCAGCGCGTATATTGAAACACGAGTCAAACCTGTTTCCACCCGGCTGGAGAAAATTCAGCGAGAGATTGAAAATTATCGGAGTATTGTCCGGAAGTGAAAACATCGCTTATCATACTTTCTTAAATGACCTGGATCAATGGTCAAGGCTCATCGTGGAAGGGTGGATGCAAAGCCCGGCACACAAAAAAAACATTCTTAACCCAGATTACCGCTACTTGGGGGTCGGTATCAGCCAGTCCTCAGACAGAATTGCCTTCGCCACACAACTATTTTCATTTGATCGCGGGAACCTTCCAGAAGGCAAGTGATAATCTTTCTCCTTATCGAATGACCACCTAGTTTTACTAATTGTTCACGGTATTTGAAACTAGCCTTTGACTACTTATGAGAGCCAGAATAATATAGGTTTTTTAGAGGAGTCGCCGTGTCTTCTAGGATATTCAAAATTATTCTCTTATTTGTTTGTATTGTCGGCTGCTACGGGTGTGCGAGTAGTCTCCAGAACGACAGAACCCCAATGAAGCAACCAAGAATCATCGAGGAAGACATAAGAGACGGCAAACAGCCTCAAAGCGGAATCCACGAACCCAACCAAGCTCAGAGTAGTGTTAACGGTCCAGCAGCTCCACCTGTAGAAGGATTCCCTCCCGGAACTGAACCTGGGAATAGACCGCCGCGCAGGTTTATTTGGAGAGATCATAAAAGTTCCGACAGAAAGTGGGAACCAGCTATTGACGGAGGCTCCGGCAGGAACCGTTAAGATGGAATATATTGCTGTAAAGGTATTCGATTGATTCTTTCACCTTCACATCGTTTTCAGTCTGTTCTGAATTTCGGACGGAGTTTTCATAAGGCAGGATCAAACGAGGCTGGTTCGTCTTCTCAACAATCCTCATCCCAGCCTCGGTATTCAACGGTTATGGAGTTAATGTAAACGGAGACATGTCAAGGATTCCGGACTTTTTAATAAGCGGCCGGTTCCTCTTATTGGCCGCCACCAACCTATGCCTTTTCTTGATAGTTGCGACATGGAGTTTCCTCCCTATATTTATTGTTAGTCTCGGTGGCAATAATCTTGATGTGGGCCTGGTTATGGGCTCAATCGGGATCACGTCTCTGGGATCTCTCCCTCTGATTGCCCCTCTCATGGATCGCTACGGACGGAAGGTCTTCATAGTCTGTGGAATTCTGGGTGTGGGCCTTACAAACGGATGTTTTTTACTTTTTGAAAAATACTCTCTTTTAATGATCCCAGTCAGATTGATTCAGGGACTGGCCTTTGCAGCCTGTTTTAATGGATGCGCTACCGCAGTGGTAGATCTTGTTCCTCCTAGCAAGCGGGCACAAGGTATCGGCCTCTTTGGGGTGTCAGGTTCTCTCGCCGTGGCCATAGGCCCATTTTTGGGAGAGTATTTCCTGTTAAAATGGGGGTTCGATGCATTTTTTCTTCTTCTAATGGGGTATGGATTCCTCGGTGTTTTAGCCTCTATTCTATTAAAGGAGTCTGCTCGAAAAATTAGACTCGGTAAAATGGAGGGGTTCTTTCCAACGGCCTTACACAATGGCCATTTGGCTATGATGACAGTCGCGGCCGTTTGTGGTTCAGGTTTTTCTGCTATGAACACTTTTTTTCCTCTTCACGCAAGGAATTTGGGCATCCAGGCCGGTATCTTCTTCGTCAGCTACGGGTCCTCTCTTGTTCTCGTACGGACCCTATTGGGCAGGCTGATAGACAGTCTGAACCGCGAGAGACTTATCTTTGCATGCCTGGTGGGCTTCGGTATCATGCTAGCGTTCACATCTCATATAGATTCCGTCGCTCAGACAATTTTTCTCGGCGCTCTATTCGGAATCGTGCAGGGCCTTTCTTACCCGGCCATGATGGCCCGAATGGTCGACCGATCTAACGACGGTAATCGCGCTGTAGTAGTAGCACTATTTACCGGCTCATTTGGTATCGGAATCAACTTGTCCGTACTCGGGTGGGGCTTTATTGCTAATTTGCAGGGATTATCAGTCATGTTCCTTGTTGGAGGCATGATGATGTTTGCGGCGGCGGCGGTTTATGCATGGATATTTTTCGTCGTTAAGAAACAGGCTCTCCCCCAGGGGGCCTTACTTCAGGAGCGGCGCCGTGGATCAAGTCCTCATTAGTCCTGTCTCAACAGTTTTTTGTCCCCTGCCTTATTCCATTTTGCCTCTAGGCGATTTACATTGGAGTCCAGTCGGCATGCCTCGCTACAAATGGCAAGAACTCACTCAATAGACCCGCAAGTAACTGCTGCCCCAATATCTTTGTGATTTGAAAAATGCCCGCTGATAGTACGGCAATT
>CAIXMD010000518.1 GCA_903920415.1 uncultured Desulfomonile sp. | reverse complement strand
AGCATCTGCTGCTCGCCGCCGCTCAGGAATCCGCCGAGGCGCTTTGTCAACCTCGTGAGGGCAGGAAAGATGGCGAACACGTAGTCCAGGGTTTCCGAGGCTTGACGTGAATTGGCCAAGTATCCTCCGATTTTGAGATTCTCCAGGACAGTGCTCTCCGGGAAGATACGCCGCCGCTCAGGGCAAAGGATGACTCCGGCTTTGGCCCGCTGAGAGGGCTTATCCTTCATTATGTCTCGTCCTTGATAAATTATCTCACCCCGGATCGTGATCCGCTCTCGTCCAGCCATTTCTTCTTTCTTCCGGATATCGTCCATAATGCCGGACAGGGTGTACATTAGAGTGGATTTACCAGCACTATTAGCCCCGAAAACTCCTATGATACGATCCAGTCCGCAGGTCAGGCTGACATTATTCAGGGCCAGCATGTTCTCGTAAAATACCATCAGACCCCGGACCTCAAACATAACCGAAAACCTCCTCTGAGCCGAAGTAGGCTTCTTTGACTTCCTTATGCTCCATTACGTCCTCAGAGGTTCCCTCGGCTATCTTACAGCCGAAGTTGAGCACAACCACTCGGTTGGCTATACGGAAGAGTTCGCGCAGCCGGTGCTCCACCATGATGAGGGTAATGCCTTCCATCTGAAGCTTCTCCATGAGAGGGACCATACTCGCCATTTCACTCATACTTAAACCTGAAAAAACCTCGTCGCAAATGATGAGTTCCGGTCTTAAAGATAAGCACCGTGCCAGTTCAAGGCGCTTCAAGTACCCTGTGGGCAGAGATGAAGCTACTTTGTATGGAACATAGGAGTCACGCTCAAATCCGATCTCCTCCAGGATGTCCACTGCCACTGTGTCTCGGCTCCCCGTTTTGCCCCCTCCCCGCCAACCACCGGTACGCCTGGCTCGGGGAGAGAAGAGCGGAATGATGAGATTTTTAAATGCCGGGAGGGAAAAATAGGGCCGCATCACTTGAAAGGTCCGTGTCAGCCCTACATCGGCGATCTTGTGTGGTTTCCAATTGGTAATGTCCTGCCCTTTGAATACGACCCTCCCTTGATCGGCTTTCACAAATCCGGTAATCGTGTTTACAAGGGTGGTTTTACCGGACCCGTTGGGGCCGATGATCCCGAGTATGTCCCCAGGGTAGATTTCCAGGCTTACAGCGGAAAGTGCCGCAACTCCACCAAAACTCTTGCTTATGTTATCAACGGTGAGCAGGGGCTCGTGGCTCATATTTTCTCCCCGCATTAAAGGCATTTCCTGTTGATCTCAGTATTCAATCGCCTAGATTTGGACCCATCTCTCCAACTGTTCATACTTCCTTGTCGCGTACACCATGATGCCCTCGCTCTTGAAAACTATGAAGCCAGTGAGGATGATCGCGTAGACTGCTATGCGAAGCGTTCCGAAATCTCGCAGAAGCTCTGAGATCGGAACGAGTATGAGGCACCCCAGCACTGGGCCGATGAGAGTTCCTCCGCCTCCCACCACTGTAGCGGCAATAGGAATGATCGAAAAATCCAGAGCAAATTGGGAGATGCCCGCCCACATATAACTGTGGGCCAGGCAAGCCCCACCAAGGCAGCCCAGGGCTGAAGCGATACAGACGCCAAGGGCCTTGTAAGTGGTGATATTTATGCCCGAAGCTTTCACTGCCTGGTCGTTGTCCTTAACTCCACGAAACACAAGCCCCACGTCTTCATCCACGAGTCTGCGCAGGACAAACACCACGACCAACACACTTATAAGGAGTAAATACTGCTCCATCCAGGCAGCGCCAAAACCGTCCACGCCGAGTATCCCATCGGTTCCACCGAAGATATCGAATGCCTCGATGACACGTGCCGCCAAGAGCGGAAACATAAGACTCACGATAGCGAAGTATACGCCACGGAGAGGCAGGCAAGGCAGGAAGAGTAAAGTACATATGGCAGCTCCCAGCAAAGTGGCCACCGGAATGGTTACTAAGGGGGGAAGTCCTAGCTTGGTGTTGAGAAGAGCCGCTATATAGGCGCCGACTCCTATGTAGAATCCACCTCCCAGAGAAACCAGACCCACGTAGTTGGCAAGAAAGTCAAAACCTATGGCCAACAGGGCATATATACAAATAATAGACAGTACTCGCTGCCAGTAGGGGAGGTGGTAGAGCAAGACCGGCAAGGCCAACAAGCCCAGAATGAAGATCAGGCGCGGGGCCAATAGATAGCTCATCTCAAGCCATGAGGAGACCGCATACACGCCGTCGGTACGTACCTTGATCCCACGATCCAACCTTTCTTTACGCCGGTCTTTCTTTTCTGAGGCCATGCCTAGACCCTCTCCTCAAGCTCCTTTTGCTGGCCAAACAGCCCGCTAGGCCGCAATATCAGCGTTACTATGATTGCCACCAGAGCTACCACGACCTGGAAGTGGGCTCCCAGCAACACGATAGTGAGAATTTGAGCAAACCCTATGACAAAGGCTGCCAGGATGGCCCCCGTCCAACTGCCCAGACCTCCCACGATGCAGACCGCTACTGCCATGATGAGCACATTATACCCAGCCTCCACTACTATATTGCCCAGAGGTAGAAGCACCAAGGCTGCAATTCCTGCCAGGACGGATCCCATAGCCATGGAAACAACCGCCATGCGGTCTGAGTCTATGCCCAGCGTCATGGCAGCCCTCTCATCCTGAGCCATTCCCTTCAGGGCCAGCCCCAGCTTGGTCCCCGTGACGAAAAGCCATAGTAATGCCATTAGAGCCAAACCTATGGCCACTACGATAAGCCGCTGGAAGTCCACTGAAACCCCTAGTAACTCTACGCTTCCCTCAATAAAAGGCGGTAGTGTGAATGTTCCGCCTTTGAGTCCTCCCCAGCGCAGCCCCTCCAGAATCGCCAGGCCGATTGCGTAGGAAGCAATAATCTCGGAGATTGCCATGCCCCTTACCCGAACCAATATGAACTGATACATGGCTGCACCGATCAAGCCGGTAATTACGAGGGCACCCAGCATGGAAAGGGGATAGTTGAGCCCCACGCGGTTCATCAGGATCCACGTGATGTAGCCGGTAAGGACGTAGAGGGCGCCATGGGCAAAATTGGGCAGACGACAAACCCCGTAAACCAGAGTGAAACCCAGGGCCATGAGAGCCAAGGTCACACTGTTGACGATTCCATAAATAACAATATCCATTTGCCTGTCCCGCACCCATAGGGCTGCAACGACCTGAACAATCCGACTACTTTTTCATCCAGGGCGGCAGGAGAATTTGCCCCGTTGCAATCTTAGGGGGAAACACCACCACCCGCTTACCATCCTGCCACTGGAAGACCGTCCCAACAGCGCCTTCCTCAGGGTCCAGGCTCGGGATGACCTGGTTGGTCTTGGCATCGAACCGGGTTCGCCCGTAGACTCCTTTGATATCGATTTGTTTCAAGGCGTCAACCACTTTGTCCGAGTCTATGGTACCTGCGCGTTCAATAGCATCTTTTAGGGCGTACACTGCCATGTAACTGGAAGATGCGCCGTAGCCCTCCGGCTCCAACCCGTATTTGTTCTTGTATGCTTCTACGAACTTCATTGTCCATGGGGTAGCTTCACTGGGAACGTTGCCCGCGTTGACGACGTTGCCCAGGCAGTACTCACCCTTGCCCTCGGTGGCTTTCCAGAAACCCGGCTGTTCGGCCGCGGCAATAATAACTCCGAAAGGAAGGGCAGGCACTTTCATGTCATGCCATTGCTTGAGCAAAATTGCAGACTCGGGCATGTCCATCCATATTATCATCACCTGGGCATTCTTTTTCTTCGCATCCAGCAGGCCCATTGAGAAGTCGGTGGTCCCTGTGGGGAAAACCAATGGATCCCCCAATACTTGCCATCCTTTTTCGGACATAACTTTAGCCAGCAACTCGCCGCCCGCCCTGGCGTGAGCCACATCTTGAACCATTATGATCAGCCGATTCAAGTCGAACTTCTTCCCAATATCCTCCAAGCAGGGAATAAGTTCTCCCATGACCATCCATTTGGCCTCACCGGAAATGCGAAAGCAGTATTTGAACTTCTCGGGGTTTTCGGCAACCAAGGCGTGATACTTTGGAGTGAGAGAGCCGGTGGTCAAGATAGACACCTTCTTGTGCTTGGAAAGGAGAGGCATAGCTGCGAGCGCCGCTTCTGATCGGACAGGGCCTCCAACAATGAAATCGGCCTTTTTCTCGAGGATAAGCTTTTCCAGGGCCAAGAGAGCTTCGCTCACCGGAACGCCGGGCTCCAGGTCCCGGGTATCGATCACATCAACTGAAAATGGACGTTTCTGGTCGCCGACTTTCACTCCACCCGCGGCATTTATTTCCTCCACGGCCAACTTGATGCCTTTCTCAGCAGTCCAACCGTACAGGAATGCCATAGCGAGAGGGGCCCCCAGGACAATGGGTTTCTCAGCAAAAGCCTTGGAAAGAGGTAGTACTAGGAGGCCTATTACGGCCAGAACAGCAAAAAAACTGTTTGACTTACTCTTCATGTCGTCACTCCTTTCCGAATGTTGTTATGCAGTCCGCGTTGTCCAGCAGGAGGTTCCTATAAAAATAGCATTCAGCCATATCATTCTATACTGCCAGTCTGCTACTTCACTACCTTCAACATCTGCTTAAATTTTTCCCCTTCCGCCTTCTTGAGAAGTTCGAACAATGCTGTCTCCACACTTGTAAGGGACGCTCCGCTCTGCTTGCATCGTTCCCATCCAATGGCCTTATTCTCGAACGTTCTTGAAGAAACGGCATCAGCTACGACCTGAACCTCATAGCCAATTTTGCAAAGATCGGCTACGGTCTGGTACACACAAACATGCGACTCTATGCCGGCTATGAGAGCCTGCTTCCTTTTCAATCGGCTCAATGCAGCCATAAATCCTTCTTCGCCGCAGCAACTGAAACTCAATTTGGTTATGGGTTTTGTTTCAGCCAACAGGCCCGCCACTTCAGGCACGGTAGGCCCCAACCCTTTGGGGTTCTGTTCCGTCCAAATTATGGGAATGCCGAGAATCTTGGCGCCGAGAACCAATTTGACGGTATTTTGAATGAGCGCATCTTTTTCATGCACGGCCGCGGCGAGTTTTTCCTGCACATCAACGATAATCACGCAAACACCATCTAGGGTCAGCATGGGTCATCTCCTCCGAGAGCCGAGCATGGTCAGGTCCAATCTCGTAACCAGCGCTACATTTCGTGGGAGTAACAACAAAAAAATAAGAACTGACTTTAATTATAGCAATAACACGGCTTGCCGATACGTCCAAAACAATTTCGTAAGAGTTTACCAAAAGAATCACTAGTCAACAACCAAAGACCATCTTAGAATGTACATCGCCGTGAGGCTCTACAGGTATCCCGTTCTATTGTCTAGCGAACGACTACGAACGAATCTTGATTTGCACTGAGGCGCTCCAGATGGCTGACAAGACATTACCAAGCTCAGGTACTCTTCTTGAAGAAGGGCCCCACGATGGGGGAAGAATCATACAAAACACTGAAAGTCGCGATGAGCTTGTAAAGCGCGTGGATGAACTCACCGCTGAACTCAATACGATTAAAAGCCGACTTCAGAATGAAATCTATGAGCGAGCCATAATGGCTGAGGAACTGCTGGAGTCCCAGGATGAACTTGAAATGCGGGTGCAAGAGCGGACGAAAGCGCTCGAGGAATCTGAAGACAGGTATCGCTCACTCGTCAAAAATTCGAGTGAAGGTATTTACCGAACGTCATGGGAAGGCCGATTCCTAGAGGTCAATCCAGCTCTGGCCAAGATTTTGGGTTACGACTCCGCGAAGGATGTTCTGGAGAACATCTCCGAACTCGGGAAACAACTCTACGTGGATCCTGATTCTCGCCGACAACTGCTCGCTCTATTGCTGGAGGACGGTCGCGTATCGAATTATGAGGCGCTTTGTCTGCGCAGGGACGGGTCGGAGTTTTGGATGTCCCTGAATTCTCGGCTGGTAAAAGACGCGCATGGCAATATAGTTTTTATTGAGGGGATTCTTCAGGACATTACAGCCCGCAAGATAGCCGAAAGACATTTAGCAGAGGCCCTTGAATTCAACCGGAACATTCTTGCTACCTCCACCGTGGGTATTGCTACCTACGGATATGACGGTCAGTGTCTATCGGCGAACGAAGCGAGCGGTTCCATGCTGGGGGCGACGAGAGAGAAAATCCTCGAACAAAACTTCCGTGAAATAGGTTCATGGAACGAGTCAGGGCTATTGGCGGATGCGGAGGAGGTTTTGTCTCAGGGGATAAGTAAACGGCGAGAATTCCATGTGGTGACGACAACTGGAAAAGAGGCATGGTTAAATTGTCGTCTCAGCCGTTTCACATCAGGTGGTGAACCTCATTTGCTCTTGGTGATCAACGATATTACCCAGAGAAAACTGACTGAATTGGCTTTAGCTGAAGCGCATGCTCAACTCAATAGTGTCCTGGATGCGGCCACTCAAATCTCAATTATTGCAACAGGTCCCAAAGGGCTCATTACCCTGTTCAATGCAGGGGCAGAGAGAATGCTTGGCTACACGGCTGATGAAATGGTCGGCAAGCATACGCCTGCTAAGATTCACCTCGAAACAGAAGTCCAGGGCCATGTGGAAAAATTGAGCAAGGAGTTCGGGCGTCCAATTCAGAAATCAGCAGCCTTTTCCGAACGGGCGAGGTTGGGTGGTTACGAAGAGAGGGAGTGGACATATGTTAAAAAAGATGGAAAGCATCTGACCGTTAACCTCGCCGTAACAGCTATCCGTGATAAAGCAGGTAAAATCTCAGGTTTTCTCGGTGTAGGGCAAGACATCACCGAACGAAAAAAGGCAGAGGAACAGTTGCGTGACGCAATCGAGCTGCAAAAGAATCTTCTGGCTACTGCCGCGACCGGGATATTCACTCTCGACGCTACACGTACCATCACCGGGGTAAACGAAGAGTTCAGTTTCATAACAGGCTTTGAAAAGGAAGAAATAGTCGGCCAACCCTGCGCTTTTTTCGCCGAGGAGCCTTGCCGGGAGAAATGTGGTCTCTTTGAGTCGGAGGGCAATGAACGCATAGTGCGGCGCGAATGCTCTATCAGAACTAAAAAGGGACGAGTTCTGAATATACTGAAAAATGCAACTCCGATACGCGATGGACAAGGAGCAATTATTGGAGGAATAGAATCCTTTGTGGACGTTACGGAACTTATCGAAGCCAGGAAAGCTGCTGAGCAGGCCAGCCTTGCCAAGAGTGAATTTCTGGCGAATATGAGCCATGAGATTCGCACACCCATGAACGGCATTCTTGGTATGACTGAACTGGCGTTGAACACCGAATTGACCGAGGAACAGCTTGAATACCTGCACGCGGTCAAAATGTCCGCGGATTCACTGCTTGCGCTGATAAACGATATTCTGGACTTTTCCAAAATAGAAGCGGGGAAGCTGGAGTTGGTTCCCATCGACTTCAGCCTGAGGTACTGCGTTGCAAACACGATGAGAACCATGGCGGTGACGGCCCATGCGAAAGGGCTCGAACTAATCTATGACATTCCTGCCACTCTACCTGACTCCGTTGTTGGAGACCCGGGGCGTCTGCGGCAGATTCTCGTAAACCTCGTGGGTAATGCCCTCAAATTTACGCACGAGGGGGAGGTATCTGTCCGGGTAAAAATGGTATCGGAGGGTGATGACGAAATAGACTTGGAGTTTTCGGTTATCGATACGGGCGTTGGAATACCTGCCGACAAACACGAAAAGGTCTTTCACTCATTTGAACAAGCCGATGGCTCCACCACGAGGGAATTCGGCGGAACAGGCTTAGGTTTGGCTGTTTGCTCTCAACTGGTCCGAATGATGGGAGGACGAATCTGGGTGGAAAGTGAAGTAGGCAAGGGGAGTACTTTCCGCTTCACCGTTCATCTTGGTATTCAGAGTCGACCCGTGCAACAGCCGGTTCCTGTGAAAGCTCCGGAATTGAAGGATCTGAAGGTGCTCGTTGTGGATGATAACCCGACAAACGCAATGATGCTTAAAGAAATGCTCATGAGATCGGGTATACAGCCGACCTCGGCGGATAGTGGCGAAGCCGCGTTGGATGCCATGAGAACTGCCCATGAATCAGGAAAACCTTTTGTTGTGGCTGTGATTGACTACATGATGCCGGGCATGGACGGGTTTGAATTGGCTGAAGCGATCAAGAAGGATCCTCATTTTGCGGGAGTGACCATGATAATGCTCACTTCCGTGGGACAGCGGGGTCACGCAGCCAGGTGCCAAGAGTTGGGTTTTTCAGCTTACCTGCTCAAGCCGATCAATTCCCAAGAATTGCTGGACACGATCTCCGCGGCATTGTTGGAAACCACGCCGGGTAATACACGCCAGGGCATCTTGACCAGGCATTCTATACGAGAAAGCAAGCATCGTTTCAAGATCCTACTGGCCGAAGACAACCCGGTTAATCAGCGGTTGGCGGTCCGCATGCTCCAGAAAATGGGCCATATCGTGTCGGTCGCGCACAATGGCAGGCAAGCTCTCCAGGCTGTGGAGGACGAGCAGTTCGATCTCGTACTTATGGATATCCAGATGCCGGAGTTGGATGGTTTGGAATCTACTGCGGCCATTCGTGAAAAAGAAAAACCATCCGGCAAGCATATTCCCATTATAGCCATGACCGCCCATGCGATGACAGGTGACCGTGAACGCTGTTTGCAAGCCGGGATGGACGGCTACGTTTCCAAGCCCATTAATGTGAATGAACTCTCCGAAACCATGGCGCACCTCATGATGAATGGATGAACTGTCCGACATTCAAAAGGTCATCATGTTTTATAACCAGTCAGAGGCTACACGTAATTCTTTAAGGGAGACCGGCATATTCTCGCCTCATTCGGGATATAGGCATTGATCAAGCATCTGATACCTATTTATTCGGTATAGTACCTATATGCGCCTCCACCTTGCATCGGGTCCACGACCCAAGCACTCCAGCAAGCCAGACTCTCGTTCCTGCCGCATTATTCTTCTGATAAGGTCTATGCCCACGTTTGGACATCTATCCCTGACGTCGGAAATGGAGAAGTCTCCGGCCAGACGGCCCAGAACGTCTAGGACCAGGGCGGTCTTGGCTCCTTTGCCGCGTTCCATGAGGTTCATCCTATCTTCAAATTCTCGGTAAGTTCCGAGCAGGACAACCCCAAGGAAGTACTCCCACCAACTCAAGAGCGAGTGAGTCCCCTCGTGCCATCCCTGGGAGGAGCGGTACAGTGATTCGTAATAGCCTTCTCGATGATTTTCGACGACTTTCTCCAGACTAATGTACCGCCCTACTTCATATCCTGCCCGGTACAGCAGAAGGAGGGTGAGAAGCCGAGCCATACGTCCGTTTCCGTCCAAGAAGGGATGAATGCACAAGAAATCCAGCACATAAGAGGGTATGAGGAGAAGATGATCGATCTCGTGGCGGTCCCAAAGATCGTCGAAACGCTTATGAAAACGATTCATAGCCTCTGGTGTAAGATGAGCCGGAACCGGAGAAAATCGTACAATCCTTGTTCCGTCCTGACGAGTTTCAATAATCTCATTGTCGGTCGACTTCCAACGGCCCCCTTCTTGCGGAACGAAGTAATGCAGGTCGCGGTGAAACTGGAGGACGATATTTGGTGTAAACGGAATATTCCGGTGATTTGCGTGAATTGTCTTCAGCACATCCCGATATCCTGCTATCTCTTGCTCAGACCTGTCCTGCGGAGTAGTCTTTTGCTCCACAAGTCTTCTGATGCGATCGGCTGGTACGGTAATTCCTTCAATCCGATTGGAGGACTCGGTGCTCTGGATCACGGCCACCCGGCGAAGAGTTTCGAGGGCTTGAGGCGTCTGTTCTTTGAACAGAGCTTCTCGGCCCTTATATTCACCAAGCAGCCTTATTGTACCGATCAGTTGATGCGGGATGGGCTGACTTTCAATGAATCCCGGCTCAAAAGACTTCATGGTTCACTCCAGCGCAATCCGCGGTCCTCATTGGGACTTTGATGATGCCACCGAGAAAGCAATAGTCTAATGGTTTAGGACAATTAAAAGCGACTTTTAAATGCACACTGCCTGTTCACGCCGTTACCCCAAATTTAGAGAACCACATCAATCGGCTTCGCCCCCGCGTTGCTCTTCCTGGCTTTCTCATACACAATTCAAGCTGGGTCGAAATGCTATCCGGTGACAGCAAACATGTCTGAATCTTTTCCTGGAATTCCAGGCCGCAGGCTAAGCGAACCAGCGTCTCTATATCCTTTGTCAAAAGCGCCGGCACTGACAAATCGTCCTCTCGCGTATTCCCTTCTGATGTTCGGGAAGGCTTTGTCCATGTAACTCTTAATCATCTGCTCCTTGGCCAAGACCAGTTCCTTGCACCCCTTGCGTTCTGCGGCTCTGATTGTTTGAGTATGCTCCCAGAACTTTTCTCCGATCCTTTTCACCGCTCCGTCGAGATAGGCATATCTCAGAGCAGCCGTACTCCAGCCCGTGTGCTCTCGCTTTAGGTTCGGCAGGGCTCTCTGCAAGAGCCTGATAAGCTCCCGGTAGACAAATTGAAACGTATAGGCCGCCACCTCAGCGTCCGCAGCCGTACCGATGAATGACAATGTCAGGTCGCACCCGTGACGGCGGTGGATGATGTGTTCACATTCGAAGCCGTGTGCAGTGTGAATCAACAATCCTTTCACCCAATTGTGGACAACCTTGCCCACTTGTACACAGGCCTCCGTGGCAGCAATGACTCTCGTCATGTCATCCGTCGGCAAGTCGGCCATGCTGAGGTTGTAGCGCGAAAGAAACTCACGAGCCTTCGCTGCAGCCAAAGCAGCCTCATTTTCATTTGCAGAGTTGGAGAGTTCAAAGAGCTTCCGGACCTTCGAGACAACCTCTTCCTTGGTCATGGGACGATTCGTCTCCTTTTTTCAAATATAACAAAAAAGTTCCTTTTGAGTGAAAGCGGATATACCAAGTGGCAAGCCGAGTCAAGACATTTCATACAAGAATCCATTGAGCAAGGAGGCCCCACTCAACGCCATGTATCCCCTTTGAGATTATCTACTTTAATCAAAAAACTATGCACATCCATCTGTTATCAGGTATTAATATCTAGACACGACATGAAGGCTCCTTCACCCATCGAAAGGGAAGCAACCCATGAACAGCATTGTAGATAAGATCTCCCGTTTGATGACGCTGCGCTTCGAGGATAAAGAACTCGAGAAGGGCTTTCGCACTGATCATTTTGAGAAATCCCTCGTTCGCATTCGTTTTACCATATTGCTGGCAGCCTTTCTCTACGCGCTTTTTGGCGTCCTCGATGAGGCGATTATCCCCGAAGTTAGGCATGAAGCCTGGATCATTCGGTATCTCGTTTTTTGTCCGCTGGCACTTGTCGTCTATGCATTGTCTCACTTGAGGT
>CAIXMD010000517.1 GCA_903920415.1 uncultured Desulfomonile sp. | reverse complement strand
TAAATCGGTAATAGTAGGGTCTCCGCTGCCGCAACAAGAGCTGAACCAATACCCATGGTTACAATCTTAATACGTTCCGCGTTGATTCCCATAAGCTGCGCAGCTTCTCCATCTTGGGACACAGCCCTGATTGAACGCCCAATGTCTGTCTTGATCAGAAACCAAAAAAGGATCCCCGTGAGAGTGCACGCAAAAATAAAAGCAATTGTAAGAGCTACTGAGAAGGATATACCACCAACGAAAATCGCTGCCGATGAATACGAGGTTTTTACAGAGAGATAATTGGACGTGAAAATGAACCTGGCAATTTCAGTGAGAACCATTCCTATTCCCACGGTCATAAGCACCTGGTTCTCAGGAAGTATGCTCTCTACTTTCATGAGCGGGTTGAGAAGGTATTTTTGAATCAGGACTCCCAACAGGAAAAGAGACGGCATACTTATTAGCAAGGAGATGTATGGATCAATCCCCAAATAATGGAAGAGCACAAAAGTGACATACATGGCAACCATCATCAATTGCCCATGAGCAAGGTTGATGATTCCCATCACGCCCATTATCAGGGTCATACCTAACCCGATGAGGGCGTACAGACCTCCCTTAAGGATACCCGCCACCAGTGTCTGAAGAAAGACTTCCATCTTTTAGCCGGTACGTTCCTTAATTTTTGAGAGATTTATCTCTGGGACCATTCCGGAACAGGGAACACATAGGGCTTGGTTGCAACATTTTTGGGCCAGACGGTCTCTAAAACCCCCTTCTGCCATTGAACAAGATAAGTCGGAAGAGAGTTTTGCTGTTTCTTTTTTTCGTAAGATACGAATTTTACAGGACCGAAAACGGTCATCATATCGGTCGCTGTCAAGGCCTCACGGACCCCCTCGGGAGTAAGCTCTTTGGCACGCTTCAGCGCATCTGCAACCACATAGATAGATGAATACGCCTGAGCACCATGATACTCGGTGGGGGTGTTGAATCTTTTAAGATAATTGTCGAAGTACTCCTTTGCCCCAGTATAAGGCAGCGTCGGGCTCCAAAGATCTGCTGAGAAAACACATTCTGCCGCATCACCAGCGTTACTGGCAAACTCAGGGAGAGTAAAACCTGCCCCACCGCCTACAAAAAGTTTCGGATTGAAATTCAATTCTTTGGATTGCCGCATCAGGAGCGCCGCGTCCATGACGTAGGATATCATGTAGACGAAATCGGGTTTAGCCGCCTTGACTTTGATGAGCAACGGTTTGAAGTCTACGGCTCCCGCTTCGTAACCCTCCTTCATTAAGACTTTAATGCCAGCGCTTTCACACTGCTGGGCAAATTCCTTTGAGCCTGATTGGCCGAATAACGTGTTTTCGTACAGAATTGCAACGGTTTTCGGTTTAACCACTTCAGCCAAAAATGAGTTAAGGGCCTTGGGATACTCGCTGACCGGTGGGCCAATCCTAAATACGTAATCCCAACCCTGCTCAGTGATTTTGTCCGCGGAACCTGTCGTGACGAGAAAAGGAATTTTTCTTTGCTGGGCTGCCGCACTCACTGCGTAAGTAACCGATGATGAGTAGCCTCCAGTGACCACTATGACCTTGTCCTGGGAAATCAACTTCTCGATCGCAGACCGGCCCACATCGGGTTTACCCGTATCGTCTTCCATCATGAGGTCAATGGGTCTCCCATTGATTCCTCCACTTTTGTTGATTTCCTCGACACCCATAACAAAAGAGTTCTTCTCAATTTCACCAAATTTGGCCTGCTCTCCTGTTAACGGAAGCACAACTCCCACTTTGATCGGGTCCCCTGCAGCCAAAACCAAACCAAAGCTCACCAGGGCCACTACTACGGTTGTGAATAGGCAAAAGACTATTCTATTCATTTCAGGCTCCTTAGATTATAGGAAGGGTGAGATGAAAGAGTAATATAAATCGAGATAACCAGAGAAACATACCCTTGTCAAGGGAAAAGTCGGTTCGACGATGGGACGGGGCTTTTCCGGGTGTGAAAGTTGTATAGAATTCCTTCTAGATAGCTTAAATAGCGATTCAATAAATGTCACTATGCTTAAAAGTAAGCGTAGTAGGCGTGACTCAAACCTTGCGCTGGGGTTTGCGTCAATGTAAGCTTACTGATTATGGAAAAACTCTTTGCGCCATGGCATTAGATTACCGATGGTATATGAAAGGATTTGATGATGACGAGTAGGTACGTATTCTTATTTCTTGTCGGTCTTGTCCTACTGGTGCCAAATGGAATTTTTGCTCAACCACAGGAGCTGGAATACCGTATTTCAAACTCTGCACGCGTCCTCAGCGAAATGATGGAAGCCCCTGACGGAAGACTACCGGCTGATCTTGTGAAACGCAGCCGTGCAATCATCATCTTCCCTTCGGTGATCAGAGCCGGCTTGGGTGTAGGAGGGCATTATGGAAAGGGCGTGGTTCTCAGGCGTGATGCGCAGACAGGTAAATGGGGTCCGCCGGCTTTTTTGACACTCATCGGGGGAAGCTTCGGTTGGCAGGTTGGGGTCCAGTCCACAAACATGGTTCTCCTCGTCATGAGCGATATCAGTCTCAAGAGCCTTTTTCGAGACAAATTTACTATTGGCGCAGACGCTTCCGTAGCCGCCGGTCCAATAGGCAGAGATGCATCGGCTGCAACAGACATCGATCTGTCTGCTGCAATTCTGTCTTACTCCAGGGCAAAAGGAATCTATGCGGGTGTTTCAGTCAATGGTAGCGTCCTAGAGGCTGATTGGGGAGCAAACGAAGCGTATTATGGTTCCGATATCTCGATTATCGATATTTTCTTCAATAACAGTGGGAAAATATCGCCTGCAACAGACAAACTTATCGAGCTATTGAATAAATATAGTTCATGATCGAGGCCTGTGACCATGCAGTTTCATTCTGATGAATTAGAATTCTGCGGGTATTTTCCTGGAGTCGTCGGTGATATTATTAAACTCCATGCGGTCTACTATAACGAGAATTGGGGTTTTGACGTGACCTTCGAGACCCAAGTCTCCAGTGAACTTACCAATTTCATTAGAGAATTTCAAAAGGACAGAGACGATTTCATCGTTGCAAGGTTAAACGGGAAATTAGCCGGTTCCGTTGCCATTGACGGCCGTGGGGCAGAATTTGACGGGGCCAGGCTGCGTTGGTTCCTTGTTGAGCCCGATTTTCAGAATCGCGGTATAGGAAGAGCCTTAATCAGAAAGGTTATTCGATTTTGCAAAAACGTAGGCCACGATAAAGTTTTCTTGTGGACTTTCAAAGGACTGGATGCGGCTCGCCGTATGTACGAACTTGAAGGATTCCGCTTGTCCGAGGAACATCTTGTGGAACAATGGGGAGCAAAGCTTCTGGAACAGAAGTTCGTTTACTCTCTTTTACTTACAAGCGACCAATCCATCTAATATTTATCCAGCCTGGATAGCTGTTCATCCGTTGAGCTTGTATCGTCCCTCACGACTTCTCACTCTGTATCGGCTTTAGGAACAGAGAAAGACAAGCACCAATTAAAGAAACACCTGAAGCCAACAGAAATGGTCCGGTAAAGGAGTGCGTGATGTCCGCCAGATAGCCTCCTACGCTTGGTCCTAAAGCTTGACCGATTCCAAAAAAGAGCGTGATAAAGCCGAGTCCGGCCGGCGCTAACCTTGGTCCCACATAATCTCCTGCGGTGGCGGCCATAATCGTAGGGATGCTCCACGCGGTCATTCCGAAAACAATTGCCGACAAAAAGAACCCCAACTTTACGTGCCATAATGCCAAGATTGCGTAGGAGGTTCCCAGCACAAGATAGGCTAGAGCCGCACCCCGTGCACGGCCCAGCTTGTCGGACAACCCTCCCCAGATCACGCCGCAAAAGATGCTTAATCCCCCTACCAGCGCCCAGAGTCCTCCAGCCTCACCGGAACTCATTCCCATCTCTTTGACTAGATAAGCTGCGAAGAAAGTCATATAAATAATGTAGGAGAAACCATACATGAAGTATACCGCGCCGAGGAACCAGACTGCGCCCATCTTGTAGATTCTGCCCCAATCAAGCGGAACTGCCGCAGATTTGGCTGAGGTAGCGCTTGCATTATGTTTCTTGGCACCAACCTGATCCAACCCCAGTTCCTCCGGGCGACTACGGATCGCTATGGCCGCTATGGCCGCTATGATCAACACACCGCCGCCCAGGAAATACCAGGCAAACCGCCATCCATCAACCCCATATGCATCCAATATAACAGGCACTATTAGACCTGCTATCATGGTACCGCCACCGATGCCGGCAGAGACAATTCCGGTTGCAAAACCTCGACGCTCCACAGCAAACCAAGCCGAGCCTAAGGCCATAGCAGGGACATAGGCTGCGCCATTTCCTAATCCCGTAAGCAAACGCATGGCAAAGGCAAACCCAAAACTTTGGGCTAAGCCGGTGAGAATGAGAGTCACACCCATGAGTACCAGCGCAGAGGCTATTACTACACGAGTTCCGAATCGTGCAGCGAGAAATCCTCCTATGATAGCCATCAGCAGATAACCAATAAAGTTGCCTGTTCCCAGAAGTCCCAGTTGTGTGTAGTTGAAATGGAGGCCGTCTTTCATGGCAGGCAAGATGAGGGTGTAAGACATCCGGCCAAACCCGTGGGCTCCAATGGTTACCAAGAGCCCTGTAAAGATAACCACCCAACCATAGTGGAATCTCCTGTCATCCATCTTCAACCTCCCAAATCTTTACCGACAGAGACTTTTCAATTACTCTTTCTTTGTCGGCTGACTGTGAATGAAAGTTCGTGGATTATGCGTGTGTACTATATCACGAGTGGCCATCTGCCTGCCTCAATTAATTCTCGGTATGCAGACGCTGTATATCAGAAAAGTCACCCCTGATTTGCCTGGAAAAACGACAGGCTGCCCACGTGGGTGAAACCGCATGGAAAGCCGTATCTTCTTGACACAAAAGGGCCGACCTGCTAAAAATTGGCCGTCATTTTTCCGTAATTCGATCCAAACAAGTTCGGCAACCTATGGGTCATCACAGTGCAAGAGCCTCCTTTTAGGTTGTTTTGTTTGTTAGGTGCAAGCCATGGACATGAAACGGGATTACTACGAGGACATTCAGCTCTGCAGGACGAATACCGTTCTTGCCGGAACGATAGTGCTGCTGACCTCGCTCATCGTGCTTCCCTTCCTCGTAGGTAATTACTCTCTCTACATAATTAACCTGATCGCAATAAATGCCATTGTGGCAATCGGACTTAACATTCTAGTAGGATATACGGGCCAGATTTCTCTAGGTCATGCAGGTTTCTTTGCCATTGGAGCCTATACCTGCGTATTGCTGATGGTCAAAGCGGGGGTTCCCTTCCTTCTGGCCCTCCCGGCCGCCGGTTTCGTTTCCGCCCTGTTCGGTTTTCTTCTCGGTCTGCCTGCCCTTAGGCTTGAAGGGCCTTACTTGGCTATTGCCACCCTGGGTTTTGGGATGGCCGTTACCCAAGTCATCAGCCATTGGGGCTATGCCGGTGGCCACATGGGGATTGTAGCTCCTAAAATGTCCATCGGTCCCCTGGTCATCCAGACTGGGGCCCAGCAGTATGCGGTTATAATGACAGCAACCGTGATCCTGACCGTTGGTGCCGTTAATCTCATGAAAACCAGGGTTGGCCGGGCTTTTGTGGCCATCAGGGACAGCGAGATTGCTGCGGAGGCAGTGGGAATAAACATAAGCTGGTTTAAGACACTCGCTTTTGCCGTCAGCGCTTTTTACACCGGCGTTGCCGGAGCGCTCATGGCATTCGCTCTGGAGCACGTCAGCACGGGCTCTTTTAATCTTATACTGTCAATCACCTTTCTTGCTATGGTTATAGTCGGCGGCCTGGGATCGGTAATGGGATCCATTTTGGGGGCTGCATTACTTACGTATCTTCAACTCAAACTACAGATCATACAGGAAGCCCCTCTCATTGGCCCGCTGTTGGTTGAACTGTCCAACAGGTATTTCACCCCGGAAGGGTTGCCCAATATTCAAAGCATTGTATTCGGGGCTATCATGATAGCCATTGTGATATTCGAGCCTCTGGGAATGCATGGAATTTATCTGCGGTCCAAACGTTACTGGAAAATGTGGCCATTTTAGGTCCGCATTTGAGCAAGCCTCAAGCTCAGCAAACGGAGGTTAACAAGGACCGTTCTTGAGAAGACTTACCACGGTCGACTTTATAGTCGTTGTACGTAATCAGCATTTGGAGGTCGGATGAATTTTTTCTTTGACCTGGTGATTGGTGGGTTTTCCATAGGGGCATGTTATGCTTTAGTGGCCCTTTCGATGGTAATTATATACAAGACCTCCGAGGTGCCCAATTTTGCCCAGGGAGAGATGGCCATGGTATCCACATTTGTGGCCTTCACTCTCATCTCAGGATATGGAATCGGATTTTGGGCTGCAGCAGGCATCACTCTTGTATTTGCCTTTTTACTTGGAATCGTATTGGAGATAGCCTTCCTGCGTCCAGCAAAAGATCCCAGCATACTTGG
>CAIXMD010000516.1 GCA_903920415.1 uncultured Desulfomonile sp. | reverse complement strand
CCAGGTACCTAGTCAAGCCTGTTTTACAATTTTTGTCAAGAGGTTAATCCGATTGTAGTGAATGAAAATAGGAAGAATAACCTACTAGAAACGAAAAAACTCATGAGAGCTATAACTGGAGCCTATTTAGCTCAATTATTGAACGTGATGGAATAAAAAAGCAAATTCATCGGGATGAATAACATATGAATTGAGATGACTCCTCAGGAGCCCCACGGTTGGATCAACAACTGTTAAGAATCTGCAGATGACATTCTAGATCATGGCTCTATGATATAAATTCCCCCCAAGTTGCGATACTTCTCGTCCCAGTCCAAGCCGTATCCCACCAAAAAGCCATCCTCGATTCTAAATCCGTAGTAATCGACATGAACGAACTTTTCTCGGCGGGCGGTCTTGTCAATCATTGCCGCAATTTTTAAGGATTTCGGACTCGCCGATTCAAGACGCTTGCGGTATTCGCTCAGAGTCAAACCTGAATCAACAATGTCGTCCACAAGAATGACATGCCGATCTTTGACGGAGATACCAACATCCATGACCACTTTGAGTTGACCGGCACTCACGGTGCCTGTTCCGTAGGAAGAGATTCTTGCAAAGTCTATTTGGCAAGGCAAGGATAAACTTCGGGCCAGGTCCGCCATAAAGACAAAAGACCCTTTGAGTATGCCGATCAGGAGAAGATTACCTTCCGGATGATCGACAGAGATCTGTTTGCCCAATTCCTGTACTCTTGCTGCAATGGAATTTTCGTCAAACAACATTCTCGTTTTTACTTGTTCCATGGTTCGTCACCTCATGGGTTACCACCGGCTCATGGCCCCGAAGTTCAGGTCATCACTCAAGCCTGCTGAGAACAGAGTATCCGCCCTGGAAGCGATCATTGCCGCATTGTCCGTGCACAACCTTACTGATGGAAAAACCGGTTCGATTCCACGACGGGACCCTTCTTGACGCATCTTCATGCGCAAAGCTCCATTGGCTGCTACGCCGCCGCAGACTATGAGTCGGTCAACCCCAAACTTTTCTGCTGCCATGAAAGCCTTTACTGTGAGAACGTCCGCGACCGCTTCCTGGAACGCTGCTGCGATAACTCGTCTCTCGTGACGGAGCGAATCGGATAGCTGTTTTGATATGAACGGATGAAAACTGCCTGGTATGTCTGTACGGGATTTAACGCCTGTAATCTGCTGAACACGGCGAAGTACTGCAGTCTTAAGGCCGGAGAACGAGAAATCCAAATTGTCTTTTTCCATCAGCGCTCTTGGGAATTTCAAATCTCCGGGATCCACTCCCAGAGCCTGCTGCTCAATGATAGATCCTCCGGGGTAACCCAAGCCCAGTAGTTTCGCTACCTTATCGAAAGCCTCGCCTGCAGCGTCATCTCGAGTACGTCCGACTAGCTTGATTTCCAGGGGTCCTTGCAAATAATACAGGCTGGTGTGACCACCGGAAACAACTAGACCTATGCAAGGGAAAGCTACATCGTCGCGTTCGAGAAAAATGGCAAAAAGGTGTCCGTGCAGATGATTGACTCCGCAGATCGGCCGTTCAAGTGCAATAGCCATTCCTTTTGCTGCCCCAATACCCACCAGAAGGGCTCCGATCAGGCCCGGCCCTCTGGTCACGCCAATTCCTTCGATCTGTTCCGGTCTTACTTCGGCATCATTAAAAGCTCGCTCCAGTACTAGAGATATTGCCTCCGAGTGCATTCTGGAGGCCAGTTCCGGAACGACTCCGCCGTACTCGGTGTGCACATCGATCTGCGATACTATGACATCTGACAGCGTCTCGGTTCCATCCCGAACTATTGCAGCCGCAGTCTCGTCGCACGAGGTTTCTATGCCCAGAACCAGCATTTCACCATCCCAACGGCGTTCAACCTAGATTTATCAAATGAACGAGGCATCCTCGGACCTTCATTTTCTGCTGGGGAAGATATCCATGAACCAATTTTCAAGGTCATGCCAACTGTTGAATTTTCTTGTAACTGAAGTTTTTGAAAGGCGATTCCACGGTTGAAGCATTAATCCGACGCCATATCCTTCTGCCATATAATCATTGATGTGTTTAACGTCGTCTTCAACAATAAAATCTACGGAGTTTTGTGCCAGATAAATTCTTTTGTCCCTGTTCCCACCGGTGACTATCATTTCTGGAATCGTAGGGTTCCATGGAAGGGCTTCAAGTTGCCTGAGTGCAGTTGCGGGGTCTGATCTCCCTGTTATAAAAAGGAGAGGCTTTCCGTACACCCTGTATATTCTTGACAGAGATTGAACAGCTCCGTCGTACGGCTCAATCCGTGCTTGAGCGTACATGTGAGCAATTGCATCATGCAAAGTTGGGGCATCAAGACCAAGCGGTTCTAGATCCCAGCCTGACAGGTCTTCTGGAGACAAGTTTCGCCCCTTAGCCCTATTGATTAGATCCAGTATCACTTCAATTGACTTAAGGACTACGCCGTCCACATCGAAAGCTATGTTCATTTCCAAGTGACTCCTGCTGGTTACTGACTAGGTCATAATCAAATATTTCGACGGTCGATTCGAAAAGGGACACCTCGATAAACTATTTTTTTACATTCGGGAAAAATTGGCTTCCATGTCCGGGATAGATAGTGCGTTCTTCCAAAGGTGTCGGTTTCTGAACCGGTGGCCACTTTTCAGGCAGCGGCTCCGCTCCTTCCAGCGCAACAGGGGAAGGGCCGGTGTCGGCCATGACAGGGTGTGCCCGCACGTCGGCCTCCGGCACATTTACGCTGAACTCAATGGGAATGTTGTTCGGGTCGAAGGAATATATGGAGTGAATGAATCCATGGTCGACCATTTCTGAAACCCAGAAACCTGCCGCCGCCAGTTTATCTTTGAGTTCCCAGAGTTCCTGCTCCGTATCAACGCCGAAGGCAACGTGGTCGAACACTACCGGCCCCTTTACAGGCGCACCATGCTCCTTCTCCACAGCAGGTTCCGCCCCTTGCCATTCAAAAAAAGCAATCATGTCATTTCCCGAAATTTCAAAGAAATAATGCCGGTATCCAGGTCTCCCAATCCCGGCGACCAAACGCATTCCAAGGAGGTCCCTCCAGAAACGTATCGTCATGTCCATGTCGCCGGTCACCATGGCTAGATGGTTAATCCCAGTAAATCTAGTCATTATAAAACCCTTTCAATGAGTGCCGATTCCTAAGGAGTGAACTTTGTCCAGTGCCTTTACTGCAATCTCGGATCGCTTAGCAAATATAATCTATAGCATCCATGACGCCAAAGGAATCTTTATACTCCCTGGAACTGGGTATTGTGAGAAACCTGACTTCGCTCCAAAGCCCCCCGGTAACCGTGGTCGCAGATATTTATAGTTTAACGGTCACTCGGTATAATATCGTCTTAACCCTATTTTGTAGTGCTGGAAACAGTACACACCGAAGTTCTTGCATTGCTTGTTAAAAAAATTTCCCAAAAGGCTTGACAACTCATGTAAGCACGTGTATTTGTAACACTTTGAAAATCATTCCGCCATGCTCGCTGATCTACAATCAAACGGCAGCTAATTGGTAAGTCCGTGTACAGACGAATGCTCCCCGGGGGCTATGACTCGAACCATTAGTCGTTGAGTGGTTCAAAGTGGGTGCGGTAGGTGGAAGCCCGGTTATGAAGACCGCATCCGAAGATATTTATCAACGGGTTGACACACTGGGCGACGGGGTACATCGAGTTTCAATGTTAAGAGATTTGCTTGAGAAAAATAGGTCCGAAATTTGCAAGCTTTGGTCGGACCTCGTTTTTGAGACTTATCCTCATGATTCCAGCAAGTTTCTGAGGACTCAGAGCAACCGATTCGCCAATCCAGTGGGAGCGGCAATATCCAATGGTGTGGACAAACTATACAATGTCCTCGTACAGGGGGTGGATTCTCAGTCTGAAGAGGTATGCCTTATTCTGGATAGCATTATCAGGATAAGAGCTGTTCAGGAATTTTCTCCAGCCAATGCGGTCGGTTTTGTCTTTCTGCTGAAGAAGGCAGTCCGGCAGGTCTTTGAGCGGGAAATCACTCAAAATCAGCTTTTGGATGAGCTGTTGAAATTCGAATCTCAAATCGATAACATGGCCTTGCAGGGTTTCAATATCTACATGCAATGTCGTGAAAAGATTTTCCAAATTAGGGCAACCGAGATCCGGAATAGGACGTCCCGGATATTGGAGAGAGCTTGTCAAAAATACGGGATGCCTCATGAGTGGTAGCATCCCTGAGCGCAAACAATAAAGGTGCAACATCAATCGAGGTGGTGGCATGAACGCATGGTTTTCACTGTTCACAGCCCTGGCACTGGTGGTGGCTCTTGTCTTGATATCCTTCCTGGGAGTGGAAACGATAGGCTTGAGCATACTGTTCGGGGTTGTCATACCCTATCTGGCTATGGCCATATTTATCATTGGGTTTATTTACCGCATTGTACGATGGGCCATGGTCCCGGTCCCCTTCCGTATCCCAACAACCTGCGGTCAAGGAAAATCGCTTCCATGGATCAAAGCGGACAATCTTGAGAGTCCCTACAACACTTGGGGTCTGATCGGCAGGATGGCACTTGAGGTTTTGCTGTTCCGCTCCCTATTCAGAAACACAAACGCTGAATTGAGAGAGGGACCGCGGATAACGTATGGATCGGCCAAGTGGCTTTGGTTGGCCGGGATTCTTTTCCATTATTCATTTCTCACTATCTTGCTTAGGCATCTCCGATTTTTTATCGAACCTGTGCCTTCCTTCGTGGTGCTTCTTTCCAATGTCGACGGCTTTTTTCAAATTCTCGTGCCGACACTCTTTCTGACTGACATCGTTTTATTGGCAGCAGCTACCTACTTGTTTTTGAGAAGAGTGGCTATTCCCCAGATCCGCTATATTTCTCTACCCGCAGACTACTTCCCGCTGCTCCTTATCTTGGGCATAGCTATTTCCGGTGTGCTCATGCGCAATGTATGGAAAGTGGATCTCTTGAGTGTAAAGCAGTTGGCAATGGGTCTGTTCACATTTCATCCGACAGTTCCGGCCGGAATAGGTGCCATTTTTTATGTGCATCTATTTCTCGTGAGCGTGTTACTCGTTTATTTCCCGTTTAGCAAGTTGATGCACGCGGGAGGGGTGTTCCTCAGCCCAACGAGAAACATGCGTAATGTTAATCGCAGCGAAAGGTACGTGAATCCCTGGAATTATCCAGTCAAAGTGCATACATACGAAGAGTACGAGGATGAATTCAGGCCCAAGATGAAAGAGGCCGGAATCCCGGTGGATAAGGAGTAACAATGTCATTAGATAAACTGCCTAATCCGCAAGGATTAATGAACATAGATTATAATCGTCCCCCCGAAACGCCGTGGATGGATACCCCCACCAATTTCAGGGAGGGCACGTACAGTTACCCTGGAGCACCGAAAAAACTTAAATACCTTGATCTAGCTAATCCGAGACAGTGGTCTCCGACCGATGAAGACTGGAAATTGCCTGATAACTGGCAGGAGATTATCCTCAAGGGCTTTAAAGAACGACTTGACAAGTACCGTTCCTTCCGTCTGTTCATGGATATCTGTGTGAGGTGCGGCGCATGTGCCGATAAGTGCCATTTTTTCATAGGATCCGGAGATCCAAAGAATATGCCTGTCTTGAGGGCTGAGCTTATCCGGTCCGTCTACAGGAATGACTTCACGCTGGTTGGGAAGATGCTGGGGCGGTTTGCCGGAGCAAGGGAACTGACCATAGATGTGCTCAAAGAATGGTTCTACTATTTCTTTCAGTGTACAGAATGCCGCCGATGCTCGGTCTTCTGCCCATACGGCATTGATACTGCTGAAGTCACGATGATAGGACGGGAACTCCTGAATCTCGTCGGCTTGAACATCAACTGGGTAATAGAGCCGGCTGCCAATTGTTTCAGGACCGGTAACCACCTGGGCATTCCTCCCCACGGACTCACCGACATGTGGGAGTTCATGGCGGATGACATTGAGCAAATAACTGGTATCAAAGTTAATTTGCCTGTCAACAAGAAGGGTGCCGAGATCCTCTTTGTGACACCGTCAGGTGATTACTTCGCAGATCCCGGCACTTACACGTGCATGGGCTATATGATGCTGTTCCACGAGATCGGCCTTGATTATACCTGGAGTACCTATGCTTCCGAAGGAGGAAATTTTGGCCTTTTTACCTCCCACGAGATGATTAAACGCCTGAACGCCAAAATCTATGCTGAAGCTAAACGCTTGAAGGTTAAGTGGATTCTTGGAGGTGAATGCGGCCACATGTGGCGCGTTATGCACCAGTACATGGAAACCATGAACGGACCAGCAGATTTTCTCGAGGAGCCGGTTTCTCCGCTAACCGGGACCAAGTTCGAGAATTCCCGATCCACAAAGATGGTCCATATCACCGAGTTCACTTCCGATCTCATCAAGAATAACAAATTGAAGTTAGATCCCAGCAGAAATGACAGGTTCAGGGTCACCTACCACGACTCCTGCAACCCTGCCAGGGCTGCAGGACTCCTTGACGAACCCCGCTACGTCATTAAGAATGTTTGCAACAACTTCTTCGAGATGCCGGAAAATACCATTAGGGAGCAAACCTTCTGCTGCGGGGGCGGGGCAGGGCTCGGCAATGACGAAAACATGGAAATGCGAATGAGGGGTGGATTCCCAAGGGCCAATGCAGTCAGGCACGTCCGAGACAAGCACGATGTGAACAGGCTGTTGTGCATGTGCGCGATCGATAGGGCCACCCTAAGTGCCATGATGGAATACTGGGCTCCGGACGTTGATGTAGGCGGCATTCACGAGCTTCTCGCAAACGCCCTGATAATGGATGGCGAAGAAGAAAGGACCGTCGACCTGAGAGGTGAACCCCTTAAAGAAGACGCGGAGGTGGACGAGGATGTATAATTCGGGCAAAATCATTATAGGAATTATCATCTTTCTCGGTCTGATAACATACCCGTTTTGGCGCAACGTCGGGAAAGCCGCCACTCCGCCGAAATTGGAGGTCGGGACCCTGGAAAAGCAATGCGTGGAATCCACACCATACATGAAGTCGTCTCACATGCAGTTGCTGGACCAGTGGCGAGACGATGTGGTCCGTCAAGGTAAACGTGTTTATGTGAATTCCAGCGGTAAGACTTTCAACATCAGCCTACAGAACACTTGCACGAACTGTCACTCGAAGAAAACCCAATTTTGCGATAAGTGCCACACCTATGTTGAGTCGGCACCCAAATGCTGGGATTGTCATATCGAGCCGAAAGAGCAGGAGCAACAGGCCGCAAGGAGTGATAAGTGATGGATAGCACTAGAAGAGGTTTCTTGAAGATTGCCGGCCTCTCCGTGCTCGGTCTCGGAGCCAAGCCGGTCGCCGATGCGATAGCTCAGGGCGGTCTGCCCAAAGTTGAGCCCGACCCCAAAGCCCTTGTTGGTAAAAGATGGGCCATGGTGGTGGACCAGAAGAAGTGCCTCAAGGCGAAAGAAGGATGCAAGGACTGCGTTGTGGCGTGTCACACCGTCCATAATGTGCCGGACTTCGGAAACCCAAAAGACGAGGTAAAATGGATCTGGCAAACTACATTTGAGCATGCTTTTCCTGGAGCTGAGAACGAATACATCAAGGATTATATAAAGGATAGCCTTAAAGGCTTGCCGTTTATGGTTCTTTGTAACCATTGCGACAACCCTCCCTGTGTAAGGGTCTGTCCCGTCCAGGCAACATTTCGCAGGGCAGACGGCATTGTCATGATGGACTACCACAGGTGTATCGGATGCCGTTTCTGCATGGCCGCCTGCCCTTATGGAGCACGGAGCCTCAACTGGAGGGATCCCCGTCCGTTCATAAAGACTCCGCTCAATCGGGAGTATCCTACGAGGACGAGAGGCGTAGTGGAAAAATGTAATTTCTGCGAGGAACGGTTGGCCAAAGGCCTTATTCCTGCGTGTGTGGAGTCCTGTAAGGACAAGGCCTTGGTGTTTGGTGACCTTGAGGATCCCAATTCGGAAGTGAGGGACATCCTACGCAAAAATCCCAGCATTCAACGCAAACCCCATCTTGGGACGCGCCCAGAGATCTATTACATCTTGTGAGGTGGCCATGCTTGAAAAGGCTTTAACTGGAAATCGTAGCTACTTTGGATGGATAGCTTTCCTACTGATACTCTTGGGGATAGGGTTTCAGTTTTACCTCCGGCAATTGAGCTATGGTTTGGGAATAACGGGCATGAGCCGTGACATCTCGTGGGGCATCTACATCGGGCAGTTTACATTTCTGGTTGGTGTTGCGGCCTCTGCAGTGATGCTGGTCTTGCCCTATTATCTTCACAACTACAAAATATTCGGAAAAATCACAATCCTGGGAGAGTTTCTGGCTGTGGCGGCAGTGACCATGTGTCTCTCATTCATAATCGTAGACCTTGGTCAGCCCTCAAGAGCCTTCAATGTCCTGCTGTACCCCACTCCTAATTCGGTGCTTTTCTGGGATATGGTAGTCCTGAACGGATATTTGATCTTAAACATCATTATCGGTTGGACTATCCTGGGAGCTGAGCGAAAAGGCGCTCCGCCTCCTAAGTGGGTTAAACCTCTCATATATCTGTCAATCCCCTGGGCCGTCAGCATACATACCGTGACCGCCTTCCTGTACTCGGGTCTTCCGGGAAGAGGTTTCTGGCTCACCGCTATCATGGCCCCTCGTTTCTTGGGATCTGCGTTTGCGTCCGGTCCTTCCTTGCTGATTCTGTTCTGTCTTTTCTTGAGAAAATACACCAGGTTCGATGCCGGATGGGAAGCCATCCAAACTTTGGCGAAGATAGTCACTTATGCAATGATTATCAGTGTATTTTTTGTCCTCTGTGAACTCTTTACAGTTTTTTACAGTCAGATTCCCGAACACATGTACCATTTTACCTACCTGTTCGTGGGACTCCATGGGCATACCGGATTAATGCCATGGATGTGGATCTGTGTTGTGCTCGCTCTAGTCGCGCTGGTTCTCCTGATAAACCCCAAGACGAGGAACAACGAAACAACACTGCCAATCGCTTGCGCAGCGGTGTTCTTCGCACTTTGGATCGAAAAGGGTATCACGCTGGTGATCACCGGATACATACCGTCTCCTCTGGAGACTATTACGGAGTATTCGCCTACAGTACCTGAGATGGGTATAACGTTGGGAGTATGGGCGCTGGGGTTCCTTATACTCACCATCCTTTACAAAATAGCCATCACCGTTAAAGAGGACGAAGCTGCCGACGCGCACTAAACTGTCGGTTGAAGTGCTTGTTTATGTCAGGACGATTCGCATATAGCTAATCGTCCTTTTTTAATCTTATTTCGTTTGCAAAGTGCTGTCTCGCTGTTGCCTTTGAAATCTTTCTTTCCGTCCGTTTGCCACTTACTCCTACGCCGGAAAACATCTTGCGAAAGCCTTCATGAGCTTTGGAGACCCTTTTATCCGGATCCTTCGGGAAATCAGTGCCCAGGGTAGGCCGGCTTCCTTTGCCAGGAAACTGGTCCATGTACGACTATCGGCTGTGATGTGGAGGTCGGCGGCTCCCACGAGGTCATCCTGGACAGTTATGATCTTGTCTCTGATTATTACTGTGCCTTTGCATTTTTCTTCACCGGTAAACGTAAAATGAAATGTGGCATTGAGGCCTTCGGCCTGATGCCTCTGAAAAGCGATGGGTAGACTTTTGAGAAACATCGCCGCAGAGTTGGGACGAAGCCCGTTTGAAACACGCTTGACTTTCTTGTGAGGAAATCGGGATTTCACGTGGGCTTCGGCGTCGGATCCTGGGACTACGTAGACTGTCTCTTCCTTGTCTTGCATCTTCTTTACAAACCCGGCAAAACCTTTCCGGTCTTCCAGGAATCCCCCTATTTGCGCCTGTCCTGCGGGACAGACTGCCATGCACCTGTCACATCTGGTCTGCCCCCCGATCGAAAGATTCTGCCACATGGACACAGTCTCAGAATCGGTCACTCGTGTACGATAATCTTTCAAGCTATGGCTCGAGACAATTTTCCCTACCCAGTCGGCAAATCCCCCCAAACGCTCTCTATAATTGTGTGTGTAGCACGACACAAAGTCGAAATAGCCGTCTGCACCCACAGCTCCAACGGGACACACCGATACGCAGAGTTTACACTCCACGCAGGGATTGAATTCAAGTGGGGTGTCGTACGAAGTAAGCTCAACATCCGTAAGAATTGTCCCCAGGACGATGTTCGCTCCAAACCGCGGATGCAACACTAATCGGTTCCATCCCATTCGACCCAGCCCTGCCTCTATTGCATTAATCTTGTCACAGGAGAGCCACATTCTATCCGGCCATCGATCAATTTCCATGGGGAATCCAACCGGCACGTTTAGCGCACGAATTCCGAGTTCCTGTAGCCGAAAGGCAATAGTACGCGCTGTCTGGTTTGCATTTTTCCAGGCCTGTTGAAATTCCAGGTTGGTCACGGAATGAGCAATGGTTCTTAAATTCTCATGGTTGAGGCGATGTACTGTACAAATTAGCGATCTGTTGGTTGGAAACACTGCCATGAGATCAGTCATCTGATCAGCGATTGCGAAGCGTTTTGTTTCCACAAAACCCGCGTCATCGGCTCCTGCCTCAATGCACAATCTCCTGAGAAGTTGTGGATCAAGTCGCGTTGACCTATCAGAGTCGGGTCGGGTTGTTTCCCGCTGACGGTACCATTGAACCGTGGGATGATCGTCCAGATTCATAAGTCTCTCCTCCTATTTGGTGTCTACAGTGTCCCGTCCTAGTTATTGCAGAGCGTTGCCGCGCAAACGCATCAGTTTACTTCTAATGTCCTAATCATTGATCATAAGATATCTCTAGCCTGTGGTGAAGAGAATAATCCTCTTGACCTGTCGGAAGACAGTAACCTCATACAAATTGTGCTGGAGAGGAACATGTCTCTGTTGTTGCCATCCACCTAATGTCAAGATATGTTCAGGCCTTCGATTGTCTCTTCATGACCAGCGGAAC
Source organism: uncultured Desulfomonile sp. (assembly GCA_903920415.1). Lineage (GTDB taxonomy): Bacteria > Desulfobacterota > Desulfomonilia > Desulfomonilales > Desulfomonilaceae > CAIXMD01. Next base: position 1,652 of record CAIXMD010000516.1, on the reverse strand, counting down.
AGGCGATTTGCCTTACAAATAGGCTAACTGCATGAAATAATCCCGGCCCGTTGCAGGAGGCTCACAACGTTTGGACAAGGCGTCTTCACTGACAGGTTTTTTAAAAAAGTGAGTTTACGTCTGATCAGGAAACTCTCCTGATTGTGGATATCAGAACTAACGGAGAGTTGATCCTCGTCGTGGGTGATGTTATCCGGGCAACGAGTTGTGTCACTGGCCCTGCTTTTGCCGTTCGTCCTCCATAATCCAGGGGAATGATAGCCAACACCTGACGTGATCAAAAGGACAACTATTTTGGCAATCGCTATAACAAAATACATTCTGGAAGTCGCACTGCCGGTTGTAATCAGGCAACTTGTTCAAGCCGAAGACAACACGTCTCCGGATCCGGAAATAATCTACACCCGCGGCCTCAGTACTCTGGTGGATGCCCTTCTTGGCAAAGCTAAGTCAACCCCCAACGCCCTGCCCGTCAATTATATGACGGATCAAGCTCCCGTTGACGATTCTTCGCCGCCGCGACTCACCTCCATGACGCCGGCCGCAATCGGCGATCTCTACCAGTACCTTCGCGGCTTCAAACTTGAATTCCTTAACGGCCGAGAGATTCTTATCCGTCCTAATGCCCAGGGAAGGAGGAACCAGGGGCTTTTCTATACACCGAAACCAATTGTTTCCCACATCGTCGGCCAAACCCTGGATGCGCTCCAGGTGACTGATTCCCAGGCGTACCTGGATCTGCGGCTACTCGATCCCGCTGTAGGCTCAGGTCTGTTCCTCGAAGAAGCCCTTGAACAGATCTCACAGAGAGTTGGTGCGTGTGCCGACAAGAAACATGGGCCACTCCATCAAATCATCCGGAAAACGAGAGAGAGCTTACTTGAAAGGGCCATGCTCAACGGAATTACAATCGACCCCAGCGATACCTCTGCCATACGTGTTCATATTCTGGAACATTGTCTGTATGGAGTGGACCTTGATCCGATTGCAGTGAGGATTGCCGAGTCCAACCTACAGAATGCCGCAGTTGGCAACATGGAATTAGCGTCTCTTGTCAATACTAATCTCAAGGTAGGCAATTCCTTGATCGGACGAAAGAGCCTGACCGATCGCGTTTCAATTTTACCAAGCCCAAGGAAGGCCAGGCAAATTGCCTTATTTGATGAGACGGATGCAGTACGACGTGAAAATTCCCAAGAGCCTGGTCGCAGCAGGGAACAAGGAACTTATGATTGGCCATTCGAGTTTCCGGAAATCTTTGAGGGACATCATTGTGGTTTTGATGCAGTCGTCGGCAATCCGCCATACGAAATTCTTTCTGTGAAGGAATCCGGGATCCGGGAAAGGTCGATTCAACAGGCTTACTACAGACAGGCGTTCAGAACGTGCAAGGGCAAGATCAACCTGTATCGCCTCATGCTTGAGAGGGGACTTGATCTGTTGCGAGAAGACGGTGCCCTTGGATTCATAGTGCCTGCAACATTATTGTCCGACTCGACTGCCTTGAATCTCAGGAAGATGATTCTTGTCGCCTCCGAAGTGATAGACGCGGTGGTAATACCAGAAAAAGCTAAAATTTTTTCGAATGTTACCCAGGCCTTACTCATTCTCGTGTGCCGCAAGGGCCGAAAGAGCAGCGCAATAGCACCGGT
>CAIXMD010000515.1 GCA_903920415.1 uncultured Desulfomonile sp. | reverse complement strand
CGAAATAGACTGAATACCGCGCTCTATGATTTTGCAGACGGTTCGGTGGCGGACGGGATCGACTCCAGCGGAATCAGCGCCAACCAAGGCGCAGAATCAGTTGTGTGCTACCTTCTGGCAGTTCTCGGTCTTTCCGAACTAAAGGCTCAAAGAATCCTGCCCCCCAAATAGAACCGAATCATTTTCACGCTGTCTTGTTGATTTATGGTGAAGGTCTCTATACAGCTATTCCTGAAGCTTCAGAACTGTCCGTATTTTCTCCTCTTTTACCGATGCGCGCCCAAATGGGTAACTTGATTGCTCTGAAGAATGTTCACGACTTTACCGGTTGCAAAAGAGGATTCGTTGAGGTAAAAGCCCCCTGGGCGGATAAGTCAGGCGCAACCGGCATACGACGTCCCCGGTAAAACCACCCGAGCAGTTACTTACGCTTGGGCGAATCAACGTGCATTAGACGTAAAGAAAAGGACTTTCGATGAGTGATTCAGACCCAATAGTCATGATTTCGAGCTATCCTCCACGCCTGTGTGGAATCGCGACTTTTGCTGAGGAAGCAAGGGAATTCATCCAGAAGGCTAATCCTGACAGGGAGGTTCTGGTAATAAGCCATACAGACGGCCAAGGAGAAGGCGTATTCCCTATTATTGACATGTCCATGAGGGACTGGTGGAAAACTGTGGCCCAAAAAGTGAACCAACTGCGCCCTTACGCAGTTCACCTGGAACACGAATACGGCCTGTACGAGCACCTTGACTCGAGGGGTCAGGGAGATGGAAACGAAGGGTTCCTGGATTTGCTCGACGCAATCAATGAATTTCCCACTATTGTTGAACCGCATACCGTCCACGGTAGACTGACGAATTTTGAAGCGAATTTCGTCTACCAGATGTGTGAACGGGCAAGGGTAGTGCTGTTCAAGTGCCACTATCAAAAATGGCGCCTGGACTGGAATTTCGTTGGCAGAGGCTGGCAAACCCCCAGAAACGTCATGGTGGTCCCTCATGGGGCTAGGCCTGATCGACGCTGGGCCATCGGGGATGTCCCGATCCTAAAGGAAGAGTTGGTTTTGGACAACATCCCATACTTAAGCAAGCACCTCGTGGGCATGGTCGGATGGATACAGTCCAATAAGCGCTGGGACATCTTGACTTCCATGTGGGAAGATATTCATGCAGAAATACTGGAACGGTCCGGCCAAGACTGGGACCTTTTGGCCGCCGGATCCATGAGAGATCCGAACCACTTGACGGACTACAAGAATTACCGAGAGCAGCTAGAAGTTTTGGAAAAAAAAGGGCTGGCTCACTATTTCGAGTTCATTCCACGCGGAGAAATATATTACAAAGTTATGGCGATTTGTGACTTCATAGTTTTGCCCTCGACCGACGAAACCCAATCCGGGACGCTTGCACGAATTATTGCACTCAATAAACCATATGTAACGACAGCCCCCATGGAAGGACTGACCGCTCAAACACTTGAAAGCGAAGGTGGATTGCTTTTTACCACTAAGAAAATGTTGAGGCACCAGGTTGTCACGCTGGCTTGTGATGAAGAACTCCGGTTGAAGCTCGGAGAAAACCTCAAGAAATATCTTGACCAGGTGGTTTCCTGGGAACTGGTAGCAAAACAGTACAACGAAGCTTACGAATTGGCTAGCCAATCCGTTGCGTCCGGACAAGCGGTTGAGTTCCCGCTTGAATTCTGAACGAAAAAACTAAGGATGTCCGATACATGAGATATGAACCGGATAACTGCGATCGCGTTCTATTCAAAAGGTATGAGTTGAACCCTATCCTTACCTGTCTCGACTGGCCATATCCAGTGAATTCAGTGTTCAATCCAGGCGCTACAATGGTAAATGCCCAGTATCTGCTGTTGTTAAGAGTTGAAGATCGACGGGGATTCTCGCATTTGTGCGCCGCACGCAGCGCCGACGGACTTACCGACTGGGAAATTGATCGGCAGCCTACACTTGCGCCGTGGCCTGAAAGACACGCAGAAGAGACCTGGGGAATCGAAGATCCTCGAGTAACCTGGATAGAGGACCTTGGATTCTGGGTTGTCGCCTACACTGCCTATTCAGAGGCCGGACCTCTGGTCTCCCTTGCTACTACCGAGGATTTTCTCAACTTTCAGAGGCTTGGTCCTGTCATGCCTCCAGAGGACAAAGACGCCGCACTTTTTCCTGTCAAGTTCGGAGGCAGATATGCAATGCTCCACCGGCCCGTGCCGGCCTCAAGCGTTGGAAGGCACATCTGGATATCTTTTTCACCTGACCTGAAGCACTGGGGAGATCATCAAGTCCTAATACCTGCGAGGACCGGCGGCTGGTGGGATGCCAACAAAATTGGACTCTCGTCGCCGCCGCTTGAAACTTCTGAGGGCTGGCTGATCCTATATCATGGCGTTAGAGAGACTGTTGGCGGTTGCCTTTACCGACTTGGGCTTGCACTGCTGGACAAGGAAGATCCCACCCGTGTGCTAAGACGCTCCGATCAATGGATATTTGGCCCTGAAGAGCCCTATGAAAAAAGCGGCGACGTTGGTAACGTTGTCTTTCCTTGCGGCTGGATTCTCCAAGGCAATGAGCTGCGCCTGTATTACGGGGGTGCGGATAGTTGCGTAGCCGTAGCCATCGGGAGACTGAGTGATGTTCTCGACTTTGTGAGGCGCTGCCCTGAAAGATAATGCTGTAAGTATACTTACACTAAAATGCAATTTATGTACATTTTCCTTTCATTCGGGTCGCTTGTTGCGCGTGTCGGCTCGTCCCTTTCATCGGTATCTCTAGCCCGGGGCGTGAGACCTGGGCAACTCAAATGGTCATGTTACGGCAGCCCTAGCCAATAACAGGCGAGAGGTGCAGGGATCTTGAGCAACTGTGCCCGTGTCTGTGCACCCTCCACGAACATGACGCCAAAGTCAGAGAATTCCCTGGTTATCACATATCCACGTTCGACGCGGTACTTAGCGCAAAACTCAGCCATTCCTTTCAACTCGCCAGGGCCAGTGTGCGCCCTTCCACGATATTTCACTTCGAACGGTGCAAGCCGACCGTCCATGTCAGCGATAATATCCACTTCCCTGTCCTTTTTCCCTCGCCAGTATGATAAGCCGATGCTTCGGCCATAGTAGCGTGTCAAGACATGCTTAAAGAACGCAGTCTCCACCGCTCGTGCGAGAGCATCCGGGTCTTCGAGCAGGGCCTTGCCCTTCAGCAACACGCTGGGTGCAATGGCCGAGTCTGCCAGATAGACCTTAGCTCGAGCCCGCAACACCTGCTTGCCGTAGCCGAAGGGCATCAGCCGGTAAATCAGATGGGTTGCCTCCAGCAGATCAATGAAGCTGCTCACTGTAGGCCGCTTTAGTCCGAGGCTTTGGCAAAGCTGAGGCAGATCCAGCAGGCCGCCGTCATGCAGGCAAAGGTAGAGGAAGACCTGCTCGAGTTCCAGCACCCTCCGAACGCCGAAAAGGGCTGTCATATCTCGCTTGACGACCTTGTCCACTATGTCTTCCCGCAGGAGCTTTTGCGCCAAGGAAATGCTCTCTACCATCACGCTTTGCGGGAAGCCGCCTCGCAGTATATACTCGTGAAACAACCCGACAAGAGAGCGTGCCTCCTCGCCCGTGTGAAAGAACTGCTTTTCGTCCCAATCGAATATGTCGGACAAAGACGATACCTCAGGGAGCCTGGGCAAGGAAACCTGCTTCAATTGCAAGTATTCATAAAAAGACAGCGTTGCGAGACGAATGGTCTGCCAACGGCCAACGCCCGATTCCAGACCCTCGGTAGCAAGAGGTGTGGCCGAACCGGTTACAGCAATCCGCCGACGCTTTTCAAAATCGACCTGATGCTTCAACCATGTCTGCCAGTCTTTGGCCATTTGGATCTCGTCAAGAAAAAGATACTCCGGCCCCTCTCGCACGGGTTCAAATTCCCGCCACAGTCCCAGTAAGTGGTCCAATCCAACGGTTTTCAGCAACGGATGGTCAAAAGTCGCGTACAGAATGTTCGTCGGAGGCACCCCTTGGTCGAGCAACTCGTCAATGGCTTGCAGGTACAGTGTTGTCTT
>CAIXMD010000514.1 GCA_903920415.1 uncultured Desulfomonile sp. | reverse complement strand
TTGATGGTGACGGACTACTTCGGTTACGTTCGTAAGTATTTCTGATCGAAGTCTAATTCTCATAGGCACATGCTCAATCATTGTTGGGCCGAATTGGCGCTGAAGTAGACGGTATTACACGCTGAATTATCGCTTTCATAAATCGTCACTGCTCCATAGCCAACTCTTCCAGAAACGGAAACGTGCTTGTAATGGAACAAACAGGCAACAGCCGCGCGCCTTCGAAGATCCATGTCACGTGGGGCGATATTTTGATCATGTCTGGGTTCGCGTTATTCGCATTCGCCAGCTTCCTCGGCCGCTGGAAGGGAATAACCCCTTTTGTTTTTCTTGGCAGCGACGCGGGAATTGTGTCAAGTTTTGTAGCTGCCTACGAACATTCAGACCTTTTTCGTGGAGATGCATTGCTGAGTGACTTCGGCAACTTCAGATACTACCTCGCTTTGCATCCTCTCTTGATAATAGCTATAAACAGACTTACCGGCGATTATGGCACGGCCTACGTATTATTGCTGATCCTGACTGTCTTTCTTCAATCTTCAGGATTTTACCTGTTGGGGCGGATTCTCTTTCATGACCGATATTGGGCATTACTGCTTAGCATCATGACACTTAGCCCGATTGCGTTACCAATCAGAGAGTTCTGGGGAATTTATGACGATCCGCTGCCGAGATCATTATTTCACGCGTGCCTCCCATTTATACTGGCAGCAGCGTTTTTCTACAAATCCCGTGTAGCTGCGGCGCCGTGGATGATGGCAGCCCTCGGGCTATCTTTTTACACACATCCTGTGAGCGCACCACCTTGGGCTTTTGCTATTTGGCTCGGCATTTGGACTTTTCTCCCGGCGAATTGGAGTTGGTATAGAAAATCGGGGTACATGCTTTTATTGGGACTGATCTTTGTGGCATCCGTTTTGCCCTGGATGTTGAACTTCTGGCTCGTTCACGACCATGCCGTCTCAGAGGGGGTTCAATACAAGGACGTCGTAGGCATCATAGGTGAGCGAGTTGGTAAAGAGCTTCTGGATGTTCGCGTTGCCCTCGAGATGTGGTGGCAGGCACTCTCATCATGGCCTCTGTCGTTCTATTGCACCTGGGCTTTCTGCGGAACTATCGTGCTCTGGTGGGCTAGACGGGAGGCTAGAAAAGAAGTGGGCCTTATTGTGATTTGGGCTTCTGGAATACTTTTTGTATCAGTGGGACTGACCTTTATTGAAGAAACCTTATGCCGAACTCTCGACCTCAAGCGTTTGCAGATGGACTCAATACGAGGAATCAAATACCTGCTCCCATTGATGTTGTTGATGTGTTTGTGGCCTCTTTCCCAAATCGGAGCCAATCGGTGGCCTTCACGAAGTCTCAAACGAGTATTGACGATGGTGGTAGGCGCCGCCTTGGTGGCAGTTTGGGTCTTTGAGAATCCACCTCTAATGTTTCTTGACGCAGCGAGGTCCTGGGCACACGGGTCGTTGATGCCCTCTCCTTCCAGACCAGAAAAGGCTACAATGCAAGCGCTGGACGCGATACGCAAGAATACCTCTCCCCGAGCGCTCATATTACCCCTCGCCCTCCCCCTAGAGATACGGTATTCTGCTCTGAGACCAGTAGCTTATGCGTACAAGGACGGCGGGATCTTCGCGGACACAAATCTCAAATCTCTGTTTGAGTGGGACCAAATCAAGAGAGAGATCGAATCCATAAGGGAGATTGATCGGGAAGCCTCTAAGCTAAAGGGTTTGTTGGATTTATCCTCAAAACTGGGTGCCGAATACGTACTCACCGATTTCCCTGTCCAAGATTCGGTTGTATCTTCCGTGGGGGCCGAACTCGTATGGTCCAACGAGTCATTTGCTTTGCTGCAGCCCCTATCAAAAAAGAACAACGGATCACAGGATCACTGAACCTCTCTCTCGACGAAAGACCGTCGGTCGAAAACTGACCCAGGGGGCGGGGTGAGCTGTACGAGCCCCAGTGAAGATATCAACCCTGAGGTCCAGGCATTCCTGAATGTCCTTCT